>CAZWXC010000001.1:0-4761 GCA_964637935.1 uncultured Flavobacteriales bacterium
CAATTGATGTAGCTCACCAACCCTTCGCTTTCCAGCCAAGGACAAACTTGCTTCCCTCGCCTACTTCAGATTCTACACGAATTTGGGAACCGTTGTTTTCTACAATTTGTTTTACAATTGATAGTCCTAAGCCCGAACTATCCTGTACCGTATCTTGATTGCCGTGGTAAAAAACTTCGAAAATGAGGTTGCGCTCATATTTCGGGATTCCTATTCCGTTGTCGGCAACATAAAATTCGAATTCGTCATGAGCCTTGGTTTCAAACCCCACGGTAACGATGGTTTCTTCCTTATCATTGAATTTGATGGCATTGCCAATCAGATTCATAAAAACTTGTTGTAAACCTATACGATCAGTATAAATAGTGGGAAAACCTGCTTGAATTTCGATACGAACTCTCTCGTGAACATTCAAGTTTTCGGATATTTCAGTCAACAATGATTGCAAATTTACCAGCTCTATTTTCTGAGTGGCTTGCGATGCTTTTGAAAAAGCTAAGATGCCATTGATCATGTTTCTCATAAAAGAAACTCTGTTCTTTATTAAACCTAAAAAGTTTTTTGCATCCCGCGGATCCTTCTGAATGTCTTCTAATTCTATTAGATGAATGAGGGATTCTACTGCATCTAAAGGAGATCTTAAATCATGCGAAACCACGCGTGCAAACCGGTCCAGCTTTTTGTTCACCTCTTTCAGTGAATTGGTTTGTTGTTCAAGCTGAAGGGTTCTTTCTTTTACTTTTTCTTCTAGTTCGGCATTGATCCTATTTAGGCGGGCATTAAACTTAAAGAGCTCCTTATTATTCTGCTCTAGAAGGAGTTCTAGCGCATCATGGTCTTTGTCAAAATCTGAATAAGCAGTATCAATTGAATCAATAAAACCTCTGTTTATTTGATTAAACTCTTGTTCTGAGAGGTATTTCTTGATCTGTCTTTTTAAAAGTCGATGTTGTAACTTATCCATTTTATTCTGAAAAAGCAGTGATGGTCATGGTTTGATTGTGAAGTTCGCACTTCATAAATTCTTCGAAAGGGGCAATTTCACCGTAAGAATAAAACCCGGTAATCAGTGTATCTGTGCCAAAACTATCGCCAACCACTTCCACCTCTTCTTCGGCCAATTGTTTTAGCACAAGTTTGCGACCTACACAGCTTATGAGAATGGCCAAGTCGTAGTTAGTATTAGGCTTGGCTGCTAGCTCAGCTGCTTTGGCCGCTCCGTTGATTAATCGGTTTACGTTGGCCTTCATTAAGCGCACATACGAGTCTTGCTTAATGTCTCCAGCAAACGTTAAGCTTTTCTCTTCTTCGTTTACACCCAAGATAGTACGCACCACCGGATCATCGTTTTCCGAAACGCGCATACTCAGCGGAAACAACAAGCCTGTTGCCGGCAATCCAGAAGCTTGATCTCCAAGGTAGGTTTTATACAAATCAAGCGCTGGTTCGTTGTCTAATTCATACAAGACATTACCCTTAGATTTTGTAACAAGACGCTCAATACCAAAGCTATCCCAACCACCCATCGACCCAAAAGAAACTTTTAAGTCATCGCTATAAAAACCAATGGCCGACACTATGTGAGATTCCACTTTTCCGCACGGATTGAGCACTACCGTTTTTACGAAAGCTGCTCCATCGCCAGCCAAACCACCTGTTACTGAAACATGGTCGCCAAGTGCATCACGCAATCCTTTCACCAATTCAGTTCCGTTTACGTTTAACCCGTCAGAAAAGACCATCACATGTTTCAGTTTATCTTTTGAAAGCTCGTTTCCAAGCGTTTTTCCTGTTTCAAAAGAATCCGAACTATTATCAACCGATTGGCAAAAGGATCGTACTGTAGTCTTTTCAAATTGAATAGCTGTAATGGTCAAAGAATCATCACTTACGTTGCCATTCGTAATTTCTCCGGCCGTTGAGCAACCTGCAAATGTCACTCTGGGAAAATTTTCTCTGATTTCGAAAAACAAGTTCTGATTTTCTAAAATAGAGCGGTTACCAAAAACAAGAATGAGCCCAGGCTCAATATCAAAAGCAGGAGCCATTAATTCTTCTCCTCTTCTGAAAGTGAATTGTTGAGTAATCATGATAGATTATACTGCTAAACCATAAAAAAATTACCCTTTGATACTAATTTAGAAGCGCTCTTAGATTCGAGCAATAAACAACTTTAAATGAATGAGTTAAGTAGTTTTACTCACCGAAAAAATCATTCAATTCATTATTCAACTCTTCGGCTTGGCCGGCTTGATATTCCGAATTTGAGGTATTAACCTTCAGGGCAGAGAAATCTGAGGTCGCATCATGATCTTCAACCACTTTCACATAGGGAAGTGTTTTCAAAAAGGCTAAGAAAGTGGAGACTTTATCATCATCTACATCAATGGTAATGCGTGTCATAATCTCAAAGTTAGCGAAATTGAATTTTGTGCTTCTCGACTAACTTTTCTAAAGTTCAGAACTTTAGAAAAGCTGCTGGACTTCATTACCCCAGCATCGTCACCGCTCTTTTAAGAGCAGCAACAAATTGATCAATTTCTTCTTTGGTGTTGTAGACTGCAAATGAAGCGCGCACCGTTCCTGGAATTTGGTAATAATCCATCAAAGGTTGGGTGCAATGATGACCTGTGCGAACGGCCACGCCAAGTTGATCCAGCAATGTTCCTAAATCATAAGGGTGAATGTCGCCCACCAAAAATGAAACCAACGAAGCTTTCTTTTCGGCTTGACCAATAAATCGTATGCCTTCTATTTCAGACAGCTTTTCGGTGGCATAATCGAGTAGCTCATTTTCCCAAGCAGCGATGTTCTCAATTCCGATTTGGTTCATCCAATCTATGGCCGCTCCAAATGCAATGGTGTCGGCAATGTTTGGTGTTCCTGCCTCAAATTTGAAAGGCAATTCATTGAACGTGGTGTCTTCGAAAGTGCAGGTATCAATCATTTCGCCACCGCCTTGGTAAGGTGGCATATCATTCAGCCATTCTTCTTTTCCATACAACACGCCAATACCGGTTGGCCCATACATTTTATGCGAAGAAAAACAGTAAAAGTCAGCGTATAAATCCTGCACATCAATCTTCATGTGCGGACAGCTTTGAGCGCCATCTATCAAAACAGCTGCCGCCACTTTGTGTGCCTTCGCGATGATTTCTTCCACAGGATTAATCGTTCCTAAGGTGTTGCTTACATGATTGATAGCCACCATGCGCGTTTTGCCTGTGAGCAATTCATCAAAACGATCCATTATGATTTGGCCTTTTTCATCCAACGGAATCACCTTCAGAATAGCACCTGTTTCTTCACATGCCATTTGCCAAGGCACAATGTTGCTGTGGTGCTCCATGGCAGAAATCAACACTTCGTCTCCTTCTTCTAAAAAGATTTTGAAGGAGCTTGCCACCAAATTGATTGCTTCCGTAGTTCCTCTTGTGAAAATGACTTCGTACTCGTGTTTTGCGTTTACAAAAGCTTGTGTTTTTTTTCTAACATCTTCAAACTGATCGGTAGCACGCTGGCTAAGTGTATGCACTCCACGGTGCACATTCGCATGATCTTTTGAATAATAATTCACCAAAGCATCAATCACCGCTTGAGGTTTTTGAGACGAAGCACCATTATCAAAATAAATCAATGGTTTGCCGTTTATTTCTTGGTGAAGAATTGGGAATTGAGCGCGTATGTTTTGAATATCGATCATGTTTGATAAACAGCTTAATTATGTCTTAGTTCTAATAAAAAGAGAGGTCAAAACTAACCTCTCTTTATTTCTTGTTCCGCGAAAAATGTCACACAACTTTTCTCGCAATTAGTTACTCATTTTCTTTTCAACCCAATGCTCGATGTAAGCTTTTACGGCATCATTATCCACCATCTCGATCACATCAGAAGCAAATGCATTCAAGAGCAATTTGGTTGCATCCATCTTGCCTAAGCCTCGGCTTTGCAAGTAAAACATTGCTTCTTCATCTAATTGACCAATGGTGCAACCATGCGAGCATTTCACATCATCCGCATATATCTCCAGTTCTGGCTTGGTGTTTACCGAAGCTTTGTCTGTCAACAAAATATTCTGATTGCTTTGGAAAGCATTGGTTTGTTGCGCATCGCGATGCACCATGATTTTTCCGTTGAAAACACCTGTGCTACGGTCGGTCATCACGCCTTTATAAAGCTCATTGCTATTACAGTTTGGCACTTGGTGATCTGCGTACGTGTGATTGTCCACATGCTGATTTCCGCTGGTGAAATACAATCCGTTCAAGTTGCTTTCGCATCCTTCGCCCGTGATCGCAAAATTGAGGTTGTTTCTAACCAAAGCACCGCTCAAAGTCACGGTCAATACAGAAAATGTGCTGCTTCCTTTTTGAACGATGTGCGTGCTATTTACTTGATTAGACTCATCGCCTTCTTCTTGCAACAAATACATTTTTCCATGTGATCCAGCTTCTGCTACAACTTCTGTAACCGCATTGGTAAATGAACCTGAATTGGCGCTTCCAGAAAAGTGGTTTACTATTTCCACTTTCGCGTTTTCACCCACCAAAATCAAGTTTCTGGTTTGCGAAGCTTGCTGCTCTCCTCTGCAGATATTAAGAATATAAACAGGCTTTTCAATCACGGCATTCTTAGCTACTTTGATAAAAATTCCATCTTGAAAATAGGCGGTATTTAGTGCTGTGAAAGCGTTAGATTTTGAATCGATATAGTTACCCAAATGCTCTAGTGCAAGAGACTTATCATCGCCTTCAAGTGAAG
>CAZWXC010000001.1:4771-34580 GCA_964637935.1 uncultured Flavobacteriales bacterium
AAGCAATCGATTGCATAGAAAGACCAGAAACTGACTCTTTGATTGAATGGTCAGCACTAAAGATACCATTTACAAAGACGATTAGATGCGCTTCTAAATCAGGAATTGTCAATCCTGATAAATCTACTGCAGAAAGTCCGTTTTGATTGTAGCTTGCCGAAACCAACCTAGCCACTCTAGTATATTTCCAATACTCATCACGCGTAGTTGGAAAGTCAAGTCCATTATGAATGGCTGCGCGCGCATCGCCTTGCAGCGGAAACTGTGCAGGAATATGATCGAACTGTTCTAAAAATGAAAGTTTGTCAGACATGTTTTCGCTTTAAACAGATTCTACTTCTTCAATGATCCAATCGTATCCTTTTTCTTCTAGTTCTAGGGCCAACGATTTATCACCAGATTTCACAATACGGCCATTGTACAAAACATGCACAAAATCTGGAACGATGTAATCTAGCAACCTTTGGTAGTGTGTAATCACAATAAACGAACGATCTGCTGCGCGAAGCTTATTAACTCCGTTTGCAACAATCTTAAGTGCATCAATGTCAAGTCCTGAATCGGTTTCATCTAAGATGCCCAATTTCGGTTCAAGCATCGCCATTTGAAAGATCTCATTGCGCTTCTTTTCACCGCCCGAAAAACCTTCGTTAACCGCGCGATTTGCAAGGTTTTCTTTCAATTCAACCATGGCTTGTTTTTCTCGCACCATCATCATAAAGTCTTTAGCAGAAATATCTTCTTGGCCATGATGCGCGCGCTTGGCATTGATCGCTGCTTTCAAGAAATTGATGTTGCTCACACCTGGAATTTCAACCGGATATTGAAATGCGAGAAACAAACCCTCACGACTTCTCTCTTCTGGAGCCATCTCCAAAAGGTCTTTTCCTAGAAAAGTTACTTCACCTGCTTCTACTTCGTATTCTTCGCGGCCAGCCAACACAGACGAAAGCGTGCTTTTACCACTTCCGTTAGGGCCCATAATTGCATGCACCTCGCCTGGCTTTATTTCAAGGTCAATACCTTTTAGTATTTGATTGCCTTCTATCGAGGCTTTTAATCCGCTGATTTTTAAGAAATCACTCATCTCTAATTATTCTGAATTGGCCGGTGGCCGAGTTGATGTTTTTAATTAACCTACGCTTCCTTCAAGGGAAATACTCAATAATTTTTGTGCTTCTACTGCAAACTCCATAGGGAGCTTATTCAATACTTCTTTGGCATATCCGTTCACAATCAAGCTCACGGCCTTTTCTTCATCTATTCCTCTTTGCAGGCAATAGAAAATCTGGTCTTCACCAATTTTTGAAGTGGTAGCCTCATGCTCAATTTTAGAAGAGCTGTTTTGATTTTCGATGTATGGAAATGTGTGTGCTCCACAATTGCTACCGAGCAATAAAGAATCGCACTGGCTAAAGTTTCTGGCGTTAGTAGCGTTTGGTAAAACCTTCACTAATCCACGATAGCTATTGTTGCTTTTTCCTGCCGAAATACCTTTTGAAATAATCGTGCTCTTGGTGTTTTTACCAATATGAATCATCTTGGTTCCTGTGTCTGCTTGCTGATAATTATTAGTTACAGCAACAGAATAAAACTCACCGACTGAATTATCACCTTTAAGAATACAACTTGGATATTTCCATGTAATAGCGCTTCCGGTTTCTACTTGCGTCCAGCTTATTTTCGAGTTTCTGCCTTCACACAAACCTCGTTTTGTAACAAAATTGTAGATACCGCCTTTACCTTCTTCGTTTCCAGGATACCAGTTTTGTACGGTACTGTATTTTATTTCCGCATCATCCATGGCAACCAACTCAACCACTGCAGCGTGCAGTTGGTTTTCATCGCGCATTGGCGCAGTGCATCCTTCTAAGTAACTCACATAGCTTCCACTATCAGCAACTACAAGTGTTCTTTCAAACTGCCCGGTTTGCGCATCGTTGATTCTGAAATAGGTGCTCAACTCCATTGGGCAACGAACGCCTTTTGGTATGTAGCAAAAAGAACCATCTGTAAATACCGCTGCATTTAATGCCGCATAGAAGTTGTCGTTAGTTGGAACAACAGAACCCATGTATTTTTTAATCAGTTCTGGGTGCTCTTTTACCGCTTCTGAGAAAGAACAAAAGATGATTCCAAGTTCGCCTAACTTTTCTTTAAAGCTTGTTGCAACGCTGACGCTATCTACAACCACATCTACAGCCACTCCAACCAATCGCTTCTGTTCATCCACAGAAATTCCTAGTTTGTCATACATGGATTTCAACTCCGGATCAACTTCATCCAAGCTATTAAGCTGTTTCTTCGGTTTTGGCGCAGAGTAATAATACAAGTCTTGAAAATCAACTGGTGGATGATGAATATGTGCCCATTTAGGCTCCTTCATTTCTTGCCAAACCTTGAATGCTTTGAGTCTATAGTCAAGCAACCATTCTGGTTCGTTTTTCTTAGCAGAAATAAGGCGAATGATGTCTTCATTCAATCCTTTTGGCGCTTTGTCACTTTCAAAATTTGAAACAAAGCCGAACTCGTATTTCTTACTTTTAAGTTCTTCTGCTAATTCTGTTTCTGTATATGCCATTGCATCAGTTATTAGTCACTAGTAATTAGTTTGTAGTGATCAAATGTTTGGGGTTGTTAGATAGAGAAACTTTCGCCACAACCGCATGTGCGGCTGGCGTTTGGATTGATGAAGGAAAAGCCTTTACCATTGAGGCCGCCTGCAAAATCAAGCTCAGTACCTACCAAGTATAAAAAGCTCTTTTTGTCAACCACGATTTTCACACCCTTGTCTTCAAACACTTTATCGTCATCTTTAAGCTCGGTGTCAAAATCCATCACGTATGACAATCCTGAGCAACCACCGCCCTTCACACCAACGCGAATAAAAGCTTCTTGAGACACGGAGTCATCGCCTTTAAGCTTGGCCACTTGTGCTTTTGCATTTTCGCTTACTGTAATCATTGCGCTAAAACAATTGGTTTATTGATTGAGTTCAATTCTATTTAGATTTAATCTAAATAGATGAAAAATTTTGCGCAAAAATACCTGAAAAAGGGGATGTATACAAGTTTTGGATTGATTAATACACCTCAGCTCCAAACTTGAGTTTGAATCTTCTACGAATAAAGTAGGTTGAGAGATAGAGAAAAGGCGTGTCAAGCAGCGCTATCAAGGCTTTAAAGGTCCAACCTGAAACAATATATGCTCCGATGGTTGGCCAAGGCAACTCACCTGCAAAAAGCACAAGAATAACTAGGGTTGTATCAACCAATTGCGACAAAACAGTTGATGCATTGTTTCGCAGCCACAAGTACTTTCCTTTGGTAAGGTTTTTCCAAAAATGGAAAAGCTTTACATCTACATATTGCGCTAAGGTGTACGCAATCATAGAAGACATGATCACTCGCCATGAGTTGCCATAAGCTGTTTGGTAAAGTGAATCTGACACAGGAGATGATTCGGTGGCAGGAAACAAGCTTCCCATCCAGAGAATAAACATAGTAAAGACAAGTGCACCAAAACCAGCAAAAACAACTTTATTGGTCTTTTTCTGTCCGTAGATTTCAGATAAAATATCGGTAATGAGAAAAGTGATGGGGTATGGCAAAACTCCCGCGCTGATGGTAAAAACAAAGCCAGGAATGCCAAAGTCTACGGTTACGAATTTGTTCGCAATAAGATTGCAAACAACCAACGCTGTAATAAACAGCGATGCAAGAATTAAATAAAGGTAATCGGCTTCAGCCTTTAAGTTTTTGTTCATGAATAAGCGAAAGTGCTAAACTAAAGTTTTAGCCCCATAACACATACATCGTCAACCTGTTCAAGATCTCCTTTCCAACCCACAAAATATTCTGATAAAAAGTCTTTTTGCCCATCTAAAATCATCTGATCTTGGGCCAAAGTGAGTATTTGCTTGAACAATGAATATTTCATTTTCTTACCGCGCTTACCACCAAATTGATCGGCAAATCCATCACTAAAAATATAAATCACATCACCTTGAGTAAGCTGAATACTGTGATTGATAAAAGGCTTGGCGCCACTAAATTGCCCTACAGGTTGCTTATCTCCTTTTACTTCATAAATCGAACAATTACTGCCTTCTATCTCGGTTTGTTTGAATTGATCATGATCAATTATCCTGTCCGTAAGCAACCACAATGGGCTTTGTGCGCCAGCAAATTCAAGAACCCTCGAGTTTTTATCAAACTTACAAAGTGCTATATCCATTCCATCCATAACACTTTCTTCGCCTTGAGCTATTTGTTCAATGACATAAACTCTAGTAAGATCAAGGAGTTTTGATGGTTCCACATCACCCAATTCGCGAATCGCTCTGTTCAGCGCATTATGACAAATAACACTCATCATCGCCCCAGGAACGCCATGTCCTGTGCAATCTGCAACAGCGAAGTACAGACATTCGTTCTCTTCTCTAATCCAGAAAAAATCACCCGCAACCACATCTTTAGGTTCGTACATCACAAAAGCCTGATCAAAGTAATTCTTAAGCATTGTGGAAGACGGCAACATCGCATTCTGTATGCGTTTTGCGTAGCTTATTGAATCCTGCACTTCAAGATTTCTTTGAAGTAGTTGCTTCGATTGCTTTTTAATAACTTCTGATTTTTGACTTACTAACTTAGTGAGCGTTCGCTGTCTGAAATATCCGTAAACAGCGAGAAACAGAGATAGCGTAATACAGCCTAAAGCAATGCCAATCCACAGATTTGTTCGCTTCAAGTTGGTAAGCAAAACATTAGTTTCTTTCAATTTATTTTCAGCTTCTATGATTTTATTTGCTGTCAAATCAAGGTTAGTCGAAACTAATTTGTATTCTTTTTCCTTCGACTCAAAACCAGCTTCTAATAATGCAAACGCTTGCTGTTTGTTTTGCAATTCTTTTCGAGAATGCATAATAGAATCTCGGCTTTGCTTCACCATGGCCTTTAGACTGCTAAGTTGCGCTTTAGAAGAAACGATGGATGCTAAAAGTAGATCCACTTCATCACTTTTTTCGTTAAGGAGGTTGTCTATTGAATCTTTCGCGAGTAGTAGCCTATCGTTTGCAGCTTTTAATGCGGCTTGCTTTTGAGTCAGGCTTGCCACTTTGCTTCGCTCTTCAGTGATACTTGCTTGAGCACTTGACATTGCAAGCTGCCATTCGTTTTTATTGGAGGTAATGCTCGCCATGAGTTTAACTTGATCAGAGACATTAAAGCCTCTTTTACTCATTTCGATTTCATTTATCTCAAACTTTGTTTCACCATCAAGATTTTGGAAATTAATCATCGTTTCATGAAATCCATAGCCGTTGGTAACGAGAAGCACATTGTCACCAACCATCTTCAATAATCTAGAACCATTTAGTCCAGAATTTTGGTTGACGTATAGCATGTCAACTTTGTTATTTGCAATTTCTACTAGGGAACTGGTATTCTCCAAAAATGTTAGTCTAGACTTGGCAAACAAAGGATTGACCAATTGCTCATTCACTAAATTCACGTAAAGATTATAGTCTTGGTAAACACCAACATCAATTGTATCCTTTAATTCCTTTGGCCATCCAAGTTGATTAGAGAAATCAACGATATGTTCAGACATATTTTGAGATAGTTGATTCGCTACAGCCATTCTATACTCTGTTCTCAATGAATCTATTCTAGCCCACTTATTTTTAAGATTCATCTCAGAATAAGACATCTCATTTTTGCCATTATCCCAGAATATATTCAAATAACTTGAGTCTTGAATGATAGAAGGCAACAGAAATCTACTCTCAAGCATTGAAATTGTCAATTCAAAAATTGAGTTTTTCTGATTGACTTTCTTCATGTTAACATCTCGCAAATCAAATTCAATGTATTTGTCTGCGTAGCCCTGCTGACTTGCTTGAAGCAAATATCTTTTACCAAAAGGTAGCTTAGAGTAAAAAGCGCCAGAAGGACTAACCTTTATCTCCTTGTAAATGGTGTCTTCAGTCCAAACTAACAGTTTACTTCCTGACGAAGGCTTTTCTACCGCATCAATTAGGCTTTCTGTTGTTACATAACCATTGATAGTGAGGTCAATTTGGGCTTTAAGAACTTGCGTAAATACCAGTAAAACTGATACCATTACTAGCGTCTTAACTTTGGGGTAAGTGACGTTCATCGGGGGTGATTTTAATCAAGTAGTCATCAGTTGCAAACCAATTTGCTGAAAATGTTACCATTTATCAGCTATTGGGAGGGTCTTGCAAAGTTGATGTGTTCTTAACTTGACAGTCTACTGCAAAACAAAATAAAAGTTGCAGTGAAATCCTATTTTATTGATGTAGTTCGCATAAGACAAGCGGTCATTCACATCAAAACCCTGATTACTTATCTCCATTCAACTGTTAACAACCATTGATTTTCAAAGCTTAACAGCCATCACACACACGTCATCTACCTGTTCCAAGTCACCTTTCCAGTTGATGAAATATTCAGATAGAAATTCCCTTTGTTTTTCAAGTTCATCTTGATCTTGAATCATTCCGATCAATTCCTTAAAAAGCGAGGTCTTCATTTTCTTACCGCGTTTGCCCCCAAATTGATCTGGGAAACCATCACTAAAGATGTAAATCGTATCTCCTTCCTCTAGTTTGATAGTATGATTGGAAAAGGAAGAGGATGCATAGTATTTACCCACGGGTTGTTTGTCTCCCTTAATTTCGTGCAGATACTTTCCACCGTTTGCAACACTGGTAACTAGAACTTTGGGATGCTCAATTAGCCGATTAGAAGCAATCCATACAGGATTGTGCGCACCAGCAAACTGAAGCTCTTTTGTATATTTATTGAAAGCACAGAGTGCGATATCCATTCCATCCATCACATCACCATCGCCCATGGCGATTTGTGCAATCACATATTTGCGAGTAAGACTAAGTAACTCGCTAGGAACAGGAAATTCAGCTTCTCTCAGTGCCCTATCTAGCGCATTATGACACAAAATACTCATCATAGCACCAGGAACACCATGTCCTGTGCAATCAGCCACAGCGAAATAAACAAGCTCATTGAGCTGCTTCATCCAAAAGAAATCTCCCGCTACTACGTCTTTTGGTTCAAACAAAATAAAAGATTGATCAAAGTGCTTTTCAAGAGAAGATAATTGCGGCAACATAGCCACTTGTATGCGTTTAGCATAATTTATAGAATCACTCATTTCTCTGTTTTTTTGTGCGAGTTGGGTACGTTGCATATTTAGCTTCTTAGATTTAAATCCGATTTCATCAGTTAGCACAATTTGCTTTCGATAGCCTCTATAAACAAAATAGAGCAACAACAAAATCGCGCCAAGCACAAATGCTATAATGCTACTAAATCTTTTTTGAGTGCTCAGCAAATCATCCATTTCACCCAGTTCGGTCTCGGCCATTCTAATTTCTTCTGTTTTTCGAAAAAGTGCTTCGTCAAAGGCCACTAGGTCTTGCTCTTTTTCTTCTAATGTTTTATTTGTTTCATCGAGCCATTTCTGTTTATTACGCAAAGCCATCTGAGTATTTCTTATTGCGTAATTTCTATCATCAAGCTCCAGATTCAATGTTGACAATCTCATTTCCGCTTGCTCTATACCTGAAGAAAAAGAATCAATTTTCAAATTCTTAAGCGCCAAAAGACTGTCTAAAGCATCCTGAATAGCAAGTAATTCATTGTTCTGTCTTTGAAGTTCTTCATGTTTACTTCCTATGTCTACAACTTTATCCTTTTCTTCTTTAATACTCAATTGTGCATTCATCAACGCTTTTTGCCACTCGAGCTTGTCAGAGGTTATATTGGCCATCAATAACACTGGCTCACTGGCATTAAAACCTCTCTTAGCAAGTTCAATCTGGTTTATTTCATAATTAACATGGTTACCATCAATAGTAAAATTGACCATTGACTCATTAAAACCAAAGTCAGCCGTAACAAGCAATACGTCTTTATCTAGTGAAGGAAGAAAATGTGTACCTGATAATCCTGACTGTGCATTTAAAAAAAGCACATCGAGTTTGGATTTAGCAGTTGGAACAAATGCACTTTGCGTTGACAAATACGTAACCTGAGAATTAATAAGTAGCGGATTCGTCTTCCGTTCGCGCACTAAATTGACGAAAAGTGGATAGTCTTTGTAAATACCAATATCGAAAGTATCACCAATGTCTCTTGGCCACTCTATACCTTCTTTAAAATTGGCAATCTGCTCAGATATTCGTTTGCTGGGCAAACTGTTTACAGCTTTCAAATACTCTTGACCAAGTGAATCTACCTTTTGCCATCTTCGCTGTAGCTCTTTCTCTGAATACGTTAAGCCATTATAAAAATAATCCCAAAAAACGTCAGACTGCTGTGCCGCTTCAAGCACTTCGTCTATCAGATAATCCATCTCAATTAACGAAACTGTAAGATCGAAATACTGATTTGATTTGTCAATGAGATCAGGAGTAACACCCTCTAACAAAAAGCGCACACTTTTAGTAGCATAACCCTCTTTCTCGCACCTAAGAACATAGTTCGTGCCCACTTGTAACTTTACAAAGAACGCACCTGACTTACTGATTACTGGAATGCTTTGCAAAGAATCATCCGCCCACAGCGTAAGCAATGCCTCAGAAGTTGATTTTGTTTTTTCATCTCCCAATTGTTGAGTAGCAACATAACCTGAAATAGTTATTTCGTTACCAAATGTTTGAGCATTGCCTACGCTCAAATTGAGAAGAAAAATGAGTAAAACCAAGATGACAGCTATCATAGCGCTGTTACTGGCGAAAAGCAAAAGCAATCTCTTTGAATTAATCTCTGGTTTCAAAAGCTGACTATGTTGATGTATTGTTTGGAACAAGCTTTTAGGGCCCATTTGTGCCATCAACGAAAAGAGAAATCAAAGGTTTCCAGTATGGTCTTTTCACATATCAAAATAGGCAAAACACCTATCACCCTTGACATACAGCTAAGTTTAAGCCCAACTAAACGAGCTTATCAATCACTACCTCTTAGAAATTTTGTTGCCTGTAATATGCCGTTGACGCGAACACTTATGACGTGTAACATCATCTTCTCTTAAAGCAACATGTTTGGTTTTTCGGCCTTGCACACGGGCACGCCACATTTTAAAACTAGATTGCTTCATTTCTTTGCGCATCAACTCAATTACCTCTTGCTCTTTTAAACCAAATTGAAAATGTATGGCAGAAAATGGGGTTCGGTCTTCCCATGCCATCTCTATGATTCTATCAATATCTCGCTCAGTAAATGCTCCAGCTTGCTCCATGTTAATGCAAAAATCAAGTTTCGGTTAGATTGACTTAAACCTTGCAACCCACTTTATGTTTTATGTACGAAATGAAAAAAGAGCATCTTCCAACTAAAATATGCCTTGTTTGCCAAAGACCTTTTGCTTGGCGCAAAAAATGGCAACGCGATTGGGAAAATGTAAAATACTGCAGCGATCGATGCAGAAGATCATCTAAAGAATTATGAAAAAAAATGCCTTAATCTGGATCAGAAACGATCAACGGCTGCATGATAACGAAGCATTGGTATCAGCCTTGGCCAATTATGAAGAAGTGCTTCCCGTTTTTGTTATTGACAATAGGCTTTTTGAGCAATCGATCATAAATGAAAAAAGAGCATCAAATCGGAGGCTAAATTTCTTGGGAGAATCATTATTGAATCTTCAGTCAAATTATAAAAATATTGGTGGCAACATACTTTGCCTGCAGGGCAAAGTGGCTGAAAAAATTATTTCTGTTTGCAAGCAATTTGAGATTGACACCATTTACACTTCGGCAGAATATACTGCCGAAGAGCAAAGTGATGAACTCCTAATAATGAAAGCAGGACTTAACCTGAAGCTTTTTCATCAGAATACATTGTTACACATTGATGATCTAGATTTTGAAATAGAAAAGCTCCCAAACATATTTACAGAATTTAGAAAGCGAGTAGAAAAAGTTGGGCACTTCAGAACACCACTTCCGAAACCTTCTAAAATCAGAATTCCTGCTGGCATTGATTTTTCAGCAACGGAATTGAATATAAAAACACACTTGATTACGTCTATAGAAAACGACCCAAGGGCTGCAATCACATTTGTTGGCGGAGAAACACAAGCTTTAAAAAGACTGCATTATTATCTGTTCGAATCTAAATCAATTGCCAACTATAAAGAGACAAGAAACGAGCTGTTAGGGGAAAACTACAGCTCAAAATTCTCAGCTTGGTTGACTTTAGGTAATATTTCAGCAAGGCAAATAAAAGCTGAAATAACAATGTTTGAAGAAAACATCACGAGCAACGAAAGCACTTATTGGCTGGTTTTTGAATTGCTTTGGCGAGACTATTTCAACTTTGTGAGCTTAAAATACGGCAAGAGGATTTTTACAAAATCTGGCATCAAAAAAGTAATACAAAACAGTGATGGTCAATCTAGCACTCATTTCGAAAACTGGAAAACTGGAAAAACTGGAAATACATTTGTTGATGCCAATATGGTAGAGCTTGTAAAAACAGGTTTTATGAGTAATCGTGGCCGTCAAAATGTTGCAAGTTATTTGGTGAAAGACCTAAATGTAAACTGGCAACTAGGAGCGTCTTTTTTCGAGCATCACCTCATTGACTTTGATGCCTCAAGCAACTTTTGTAATTGGCAATACGTAGCAGGCATAGGCAACGACCCAAGAGAAAACCGATATTTCAACACCATTACTCAAGCACAGCGATATGATGCCGAAGCCATGTTCATCAAAACGTGGTTGCCCCATTTATCAAAACTTCATCCAAAAGCAGCAATTTCACCTTGGCTTTTCTATCCAAAAGAATACAAGCAACCTGTCTTTTTAAAGGAATAGACTGCACTATAGTTGGTGTGGCTCAAGTACTTTTGACACATCTTCACCCAGCTATGCAACCATTCAGTTATAACTTTTATCGATCGCTCGTGGCCAAAATTTGGCTTTCGGCACTTTTGCTAGCAAGTTTTAATTGGGCCAATGCACAACAAGCCGAGTTTAAATCCACGGCCTGTGCTCAACACGAAAAATATAGTCGGTTTGTTGAAGCTAGAGAATGTGCTCAAACCATCATAAAACACTCAAAAGACAGCATTGAACTGGCTTCGGCTTTCGCAGTCTTGGCTCGTGTGGAGGATGAGTACTTCAGTTACGAAAAAGGTGATTCACTCTTTACCCTCGCTCTTTCCTATTTCCCGAAAAGGGAAAAAAACACCGTCTTATATGCCGATTTTATTTTTGAAATAGCACAATTTCATAAGGCCTATTACAAATTTGATACTGCACTTGGTTATTTAAAAGATGCACTGAAGCTCTCGAAAACTAAACATCAAGAGCTATCAAACCAAATGCAAATAGCTTCTGCCTTTGCGCTAATTGATGAAAACGACAGCAGCGATCATTATTTAGACTTAGCAAAGCAAGGACTAGCAGAAGCTGGTGAAGATCAGCTATACATGGCAAGGTATTACCTTAATTTAGGACAGTTTTATTTTGACAACAACGATTACGTTCGATGCGTTCCGGCTCTGGCTGCGGCCATAGATCATTATAAGCATGTATCTAAAAACTTAGAAAAAGCAGAAGCCTATTTCTTAATGGGTGATGCTTATTCAGCAGTGAGAAATAATGCGCGCGCAGTAGAACTTTACAAGGATGCACTTCTTCTTTATAAAACGCTTTCGCAAGATGAACTGATAAACACCAAAAACACACTTGGCTGGGCATACTATCACTTGAAGCAGCCAGATAGTGCTTATTTATACTTAACATCGGCTCTGCAAGATTATCAGCAAATAGCGCCAAGTAGTATACTTAGAGCTTACCCTATAGGTAATTTAGGTCTAGTTTACTTAGAGCTTGACAGCTTAGCAAAAGCAGAAGAATTCTCGAAAAATGCAAGCCTACTATTTGCTCAACTTGGTTTTACCCCAGGTGTGGCAGAAGCGCTCAACAACCTAGGAAGCATTTATTTAAAGCAAAATAAACTATCCGAAGCAAAAGCAAAATTTACCGAAGCGCTGAATTTGAGTTACGATGTTTGGTATGAGCCCATCGAAGTAATGAACAGCCAACTTGGGCTTTCTGAAATAGCACACCAGAGAAACCAACCTGAATTAGCTTTTGATTACCTAAAAAGTGCTACTCACATTAAAGACAGCATTTTCAATGTTGAAATTGCCACGGAGATTCTTGCCGATGAAATGGATAAGAGCATTTCGAGCGTAGAAAATAAATTGCGTCAAGCCGAAATGGAAAAAAACGAGAAAAATGTGGCACTCAAAAAGAGCCAGTTTGCGCTTATCGCGATAAGTATTACGTTGATCATTGTAATTATTGCGAGTATTGCGATTTCTGTAAGCTGGCGCCAGAGGCAAACAGCCATTAAGAAGCAAACCGAAATATTGTCTATCAACCAAGAAATCATAAGGATGATCAGTCATGATTTCAGAGGTCCTATGAATAATATCAGAAGCTTGATGGAACTCATTCGCGATGAAACCATGAGTATCCAAGATTTTAATGAAGTATCAGAAATCATTTATAGACAAACTTGTGACATCTCTCTTATGTTTGAAACCTTTGTGGGATGGGCGTTGAGTCAAAGTAACAACTACACTCCCAAAACCGAAAAGACAGATTGGACAGAGAATGTGCAGGGCGTTATCAACTTGCTTTCTCCGCTTGCAGCAATAAAGCAGATTGAACTTAAACTAGATAATGAACAAGATATAATCATTGATACCGACCGAATTGCGGCACAATTGGTACTTCGAAATTTAATCTCAAATGCAATAAAGTACTCTTTTGAAAATTCGACTATCGAAATAAATGTGTTTAAATCAGGAAACACATTGATAACAAGGATTCGAGATTTTGGTGTAGGAATGGATCGAGAACGAATTGACGAAATTTTCAAATCAGATATTAATTCTAACGCTGGCACCAAAAATGAAATTGGCAGTGGATTAGGACTTACCATGGCTTTGAAATTTGCAGAACTAAACGGTGGCAGAATAGAAGTAGAAAGTGAACTTGGCAAAGGCTCAGTGTTCACCTATTTTTTACCTATAAAGCCCCTGTCAGCTTAAAAAAATCCTTGAGTACTTGCTTTACTGCACTTCTTTCAGATCTGGTATTGAGTATTTGCTTCCACCCTTCACTATCTTTTAAAAAAAAGCGGCTGCTGTCAGCTAAAATAGCTTGATAGGTATCAAAAGCAGCATTGAGGTTCTCTTGATTATTTGCCAACCCTAGATGATAGATATTACTATCAAAGCTGAGAATGCAATAACTATAATTCAGCGAATCTTCAACACCCAAAGGTTCAGGCAATATGTAAGCCTGATCGTGGAGCCAGTTACATACTATCGTAAAATTCAGTGCTGGTACCTGACGGTTCTTTACTCGTTTTTCGAAGCGAAAGAGCTCAAATTTTGCTTCTTCACGCCATTCCCGTTCATAATAATACTGCCTCAGATTTTTGAAAAACCGCTCGTCAGACTCCAATACACGAAACCCTAATTTCTCTTCTTTCAGCATACTTGCTTCATCATAAAATGCGATCATTAACACAACAAGAATTGCCATGGTGGCAAAAAATAGTTTCTGAAGCTTTTTCATGAAAAGACAAACACCTAAACCAGGAGATTAGTTGCGAAATGCAGCTTTCATTTAGTCAAAAAACAGGACTAAAAAGTGCAAACGTGAAAATACGTTAGTGCATAATTTTTGGATTTCAACAATTTAATTAAAATTATAATTCACTGATTATCAATCTAATTTAATCCGTTTTTTACCTATTCTTAACAACTAATGAAACCTTAAAAAGGTCATGGTAGTAAAAGACCACCAAGAGAAAACAAACAATAACCATGTTACGCACCCTTATAACGTCCCTAGTTATAGCAACCCAAATAAGCGCATTTGGTAGCGAAGTAAAAATCAGCGAGCTGAACAATGCGCAAGACAACTTTAAGTATGAAAATGCTGGAGTTGCAGTTTCGCCAGCGCACCTCAGATTCAATGTAGAACCAGGAGGAAGCAAAACGTCTAAAGTGACGATTAACAATGACACTGAAAGACCAGGTTCATTCAAACTATCGTTTAACGATTTTAACATGAATGGCTACGGCAAAAGTGAATTTTTGAAACCTGGAACCGGTGACCACAGTCTTTCTAAATGGATCAACGTTTCACCATCATTTGTTGAACTTAAGCCAGGCGAGAAAAAAGAAATCGTAGTTACCATAAGCGTTCCGGCTGATGATGCCGATGCAAATAAGGCTGCATGGTGTGTGTTACTTGTAGAACAAGCTGAGGAACGTAAGACCATTGATCCGGGGAATAATTCAGAACAAATAGCATTTGGTATCATACCAACATTTGCGTTTGGAGTATTTATCTATCAAAATCCACCAAATGTTGAGTCGAACAAAGTAGACATTATAGATTTTGACTTCTTCAGTAGTGAAACTGAAAAAACACTTGCCATAGATGTTGAAAATGTGGGTGATGGCATCACTTACTGCAGCATTTATGTTGAACTCACCAACCTAAAAACAGGCGCAAGCGAGAAAATCGCAATGAAAACATTCACGATCGTGCCTGGCTTAAAAAGGGTATTTAAATTTCCTTTACCAGAAAACTACAGCACCGGAAGCTACTCTGCAGTAAGCGTGCTAGATTTTGGCAGCGATGAAGAATTGCAAGCTGCTGAAATAGAATTTACACTGTAATTAATACACTCAAAATAGTTCGTTAACCTTTCAATTATCAATTTCTCATGAAAAAAATCACAGGAACCGCAGCTGCATTTCTAGGACTTGCATTTGCCGCAAACGCTCAGTTAATCGATGAAAAAGATGTTACAGTAACCATGGATTTACAGCCAGTACTGCAACTTGAGATGACTACGCCAAACCAAATCGAGTTCACATTCGATGAAATTTCTGAATACTACGCTGGTATTACACAATATGCGGCTACCATTCTAAAAGTAAGTTCAACTGTAAGTTGGGATTTGTATGCAGTTGGCCGTTCAAACGGAACAAACGGTGCTGAATTCTGGGATCAACAAATTGACTATGGTAACGACAACCCAAACGCAATTCCTGATCTTCCATTGAGCTTATTAGAACTGCGTCAATCTCAAGCAAACAACGGTGATGGTGCTGCAACAGGCGCATTCACAGATTACAACCAAGCTTTTTCTCCATCAGGAACTCCAAGTGCTGGTAACAGTCTTTATGTAAACGGTGGTACAATCACACCTCCAACCGCAGATGACAAGTATATTGCTGGTCACTCAGGTACTTCAGGTGTGGCTGGTGATGACTTTATTGCTGGTGGTAGCTACTTAACTCAAACTGGAAATACTTCTGATTACTATTACGCAATCGATTACCGTATTCTTCCTGGTTTGCCAGCTATTTTCCCTAACGCTGCTGATGCAGACGGAGCAACATTTGAAGACATCATTACTGTAAATGGCGCTGGTTCTTATGCTGAGCCAGGTGTTTACACTATGTACGTTCAGTATGTTCTTCTTGAAGATCAATAGTAGCAAGGCATCAATATAATATTGAAAAAGCCGATGCTCCATTACCGGGTATCGGCTTTTTTTGCCTTTACTTGCACACCCTTTCACCCACAACCAATGAAACTGTTTTTTACAGTATTTTTTCTGACGCTTTTCCCAGTTTATAACTGGGCTCAGCTGCATTGTGGCACGGTGAACATAGAACCAAACACACCTGTTAATGCCAATTTCACATTCGACTCATTTACCGATTATGAAGGTGGAATAACCATTAACAATGTTGCAACCATAAGAGTCAAGGTAGAGCATCAAGCTATACCAGACTTAGATTGTAAGTGGTTTTTATACATGCAAGTAAACAATAACCCAGGCTCAGGCACCGCAGCTCCTAATTGGGAAAAACTCTCAAACTATGGAAGCACTGGTGGTTCTGAACCGTCTATCGACATCTTAGAAATTAAGGTTCGAAACAATTGTCAAACTTCACCTATTGACGGTATTTACCAGAGTTTTACCACCAATGGAGATGTAATTGACATTATCGCAGATTTGCTTCCACTTACAGCTGCTGGCGCTTGTGCTGCTAACACCAATGGTCCAGGAAGCTTTCTCACGAATTATGACGAATACACCTTTACGGTAGATATTAGAGTAGCGCCTGGCTACACATTCAACCCAGGCATTTATGAGCTTGATATTCTCTTTCACTTAGAAGAGCAACTTTAAGATCAAACCCACCTTTCGCCCAATCATCTTGAAAAACCTCCTTACCATACTATTATTGGTGCTTTTAACAGGCTTGAATTGTAGCAACAGCTTTGCTCAGTTGAGGTCTTTGGATGCATCACAATTTGAGGTAAGTTTCTCAAAAGATGAAATAGAATTCTTAAACACCGAGTTGGTTTCTAACCCTATTAAGGTGGTCAACAAATCGAAAGAAGATGTGGTGGTTTACCTAGAAGTGGGTGCGCCACCTGCTTGGAAAGCGCTCGGTTCTACTAAGCGAAGCTATTCTTTGCCCGCAGGCGACACAGCATATATTCCTGTAAGGCTTTTACCAAACGCCAAAGTAGAAGGAAACACCAAGTATGCCATCAACGCTATTCTAAGAGACCAAGATGGTTTTGCCTTGGGTTTCGGCTCATTTTATTGTTTCACAAAAAAAATTGTTCAATGGGAAATGAGCATATTACCAGAAGATCGAGTTTACCTTAAAAATGGTGAGTCGGAAGGCGACTTTCAGGTTTCGATGCTCAACGTAGGTAATTACACTGACGAATTTCAACTTTCTATTAAAGGTGGTGAACGAGAAGATGTGTTGTTGATGGATACGCTTGGCAACATTATTAAGCAACCGAGTTACACATTGGCCCTTGATGCTGGCCAAGACACAACATTGAGTTTTAGGGTAAAACCAACATCCATCAAACGAAATTTTAGAACGGTCAGCATGACCAGTCATCGCCCGCAAAGCGAGACTGACGAAAGGAGGTTTAGGCTTTATGCCACCAGCCAAGAAGCAAAAAATATGGATAAGACCATACCGAAGCGCGGGGCCAAGGTTGACTTCATAAGCCTCGCAAACGAGGCAGCCGTTTCGCCCTATGGAAGTGATTACTTCCCGCTAATAGCCGAAGCCCAAATACAGAACATACTAAGTGATTATAGTTACATGTCCGTTAATCTCCGGGGAATAAAACAGTTTCAAGGCGATAAGCGGCTTGTCTATTTTACACAACTGCTCTATTCTCAAAATTATTTCAGCACCAATTTCGCCCAAAACTTGCCTTGGTATTTGGGCTATTTCGATAAAAACTGGGACCTACAACTTGGCTTAGTAAGTGGCCGAAGTATCGGTATTCCATCAAGTGGAAGAGGAATAAGTTCGAGCTACCGAATCAATGAGCAACATAAAGTGGGCGCACACCTCACCCGCAGTCCATCCATGTTTGGCCCAAGCCGAATTTTATCGATGGGCGCTTATCACGAATACAGCGGCAACAAGTTTAGGGTTACCTCAAGCCTTACTCGAAACCAAGATAGCTTGATCAATGCCAACACAAATGTGCTTAGCACAAGAGCTAGTTTTAGAATTGGCAGAAACCATAATGTAGGCGCACTTATAGCTGGAAGCAATACCAACTATACCGACACCAATGCCACTCGTTTGGGAATAATCAGCGGTTTGACCTACTCGGGAAATATGCTCAACGAAAAGCTGAGAGCAACATTAAATACGCGCTACAGCAGCCGTTCTTTTGGTGTTAGTAATTCAGAGCGTTTTAGTGGAAACTCGCGCATTAGCTACCAGCTCAACAATCGTTGGCAATTGCAAGGTTTGAATAACCTGAATATAAACAACCGCTTTCAAAGCCAGTTTAGCGATACTGTGTTGAACAAATTCATGACCTCAACCAACCGCGTGAACTTTGTGTCTAGAGCAAACAAAGGAACGTTGCAAGCAGGTGTTTTCTATGATATCAACAGCCAAACCAATTATAACAATCACTACAGAGGTTTAGCATTTAACTATAGTAAGTTCGACTTTAGTAAAAACATGCTTTATAACGGAAGTATCAAATTCGGATACAATCGCCCACAAAACATGCCCGAGATTTCAGAATATTTTACTGCACAAGTTGCATTGTTGATGCGTATTAAGACAGTTACATTCAATTTCCGCTATTTCTACGGGCCATCAAACCCTCAGGTGTTGATCACAAACGTAACCAGCACTTATCCGCAACAGTTTAGAGCTTCAACGCAATATCAATACTTGTTTAAAAACACCCATTTCGTATTACAAACTGGTGGAAACTACACCTATAACAACCTTATCAACGGGCATTCGGTGAGTGTTTTTCCAGAGTTCTTCTATTTCACAAATGATGGTTGGCGCTTGAGTGTAAATGCTAATTACACCCTGACTTCTTCTAACTTCCAAAAAGCGACTAGCAACCTAAACATTACTCGAAATTTAGAAGATCCAAACCCCGGACCAACAGTGAGCAATACCATGCGCTTTGGGGTTACCGTTCGCAAAGAATTCGGTATTCCGGTTCCGTTTTCGAAAAGCAAAAACTATGATCTTGATTTTGTGGCATTTTATGACCTAAACGGCAACGGAGTGCACGATAGAGATGAGCCAACCATTGAAAATGTGGTGCTTACGCTAGAAGACAAACAAATAATTACCAACCTGCGTGGCGAAGCCAAATTGAAAAACGTGCCTAGTGGTTTTTATGGCATTGGTGTGTTGCCGCTCAATAGCATCAACGGCTGGTTTGCTGAGGTTGAAGACAGCTTGTTTATTGGCGAGCACCAAACCGTTTACATCCCATTCATGCGTGGAGTAAAAGTGAGCGGAAAAGTGATGATTGACCTTGACCAACGCACCCGTAGTGAAGATGATGTGTTTGACCTATCTAACATTAAAATTACTGCTGTAAACGGCAAAGCTTACAACACACTAACCTCGCTTGACGGTAGTTTCGAGTTGTATTTACCAAACGGCACTTACACTATTTCGCTTGACGAAAATGTGCTTACAACCAAGTATCAATTGATGCAAAACAACATGGAGGTAACGCTAAGTCGCGACCTCGAAAATATGTTTGTCACCTTCTTTATTGTTGAAAAGAGAAGGTCCATAAACATTAAAAAATTCGATAAATAAGCTAAACTTTTCACTTCGTAAGGCTGTTCATCACACCTTTGGTCACCACCATGAAAACAGCCATTATTATCGGTTCAGGAATTGCTGGCTTGGCATCAAGCATAAGACTCAGTTTAGCTGGCTACAGCGTGAAAGTATTTGAAGCAAACAGCTATGCTGGCGGAAAGCTTCACGCCTTTAGTCTTGGCCAATATCGTTTTGATGGCGGACCATCGCTGTTTACCATGCCCCATTATGTTACCGAGCTTTTTACCCTAGCGGGGAAAAACCCCAAAGACTATTTCGAGTATGAAAAAGCCGAAACTGCTTGCCATTATTTTTGGGAAGACGGCACCTTTATTCGCGCTTTTGCCGAAACTGAAAAATTTGCAGCCGAAGTAGAGCAAAAACTGGGCGTTGAAGCCAAGGTAATAACCGATTACATGGCTCATGCAAAGAACATTTACGATCATTCGGGTAAGATATTCCTAGAAAAATCGCTTCACAAACCCAGCACTTGGCTTAGCAAAGAAACCTTGATTTCATTGCTCAAAATCAAGCAATTTGATTTAACCAAAAGCATGCACCGCGCCAACAAAATACGCTTGGGCGAAGACCATTTGGTGCAACTTTTCGATCGATTTGCTACTTATAATGGTTCAAACCCATACAAAGCACCGGGCATTTTGAATGTGATTCCATGGTTAGAACATGGCTTCGGCACGTTTTTCCCAAAAGGCGGAATAGAACAAATTCCAGAATCACTGTTTAAGCTTGCACAGGAACTTGGTGTTACGTTTCACTTTTCTCATAAAGTAGATGAAATAGTGCTTGATAAAAAGCGTGCTATTGGCATAAAAACTGGCGGAAAGTTGCACAAAGCCGACATCGTAATGAGCAACATGGATGTTCATTTCACTTACAGAAAACTAATGCCTAAGGCTAAAGCTCCCGAACGAATTTTAAACCAAGAACGCTCTTCTTCTGCCCTTGTTTTTTATTGGGGAATCAAGAAAAACTTTCCTCAATTAGATCTCCACAATATCTTTTTCAGCAAAGAATACAAAGCAGAATTTGATGCACTATTTGATCAACAAACTATTGGCAATGATCCAACTGTTTACATCAATGTATCGAGCAAAATTGCACCAGAAGATGCACCCAAAGACAGCGAGAATTGGTTTGTAATGGTAAATGCGCCCAACCACAACGGGCAACATTGGCCGCAACTCATCCAAAACACAAGATCAGCTGTATTGAAAAAGCTAAGCAAGATTCTAGGCGAAGACATTGCTCCGCTGATTGAAGAAGAAAAAATTTGGTCGCCACCCGAAATTGAGGCTGATACATTGAGCTATAAAGGCGCACTTTATGGCAATAGCTCAAACAGCCAAATGGCTGCTTTTCTGCGACATCCAAACTTTAGCAATCAAATTAACAACCTCTACTTTTGTGGCGGAAGCGTGCATCCTGGTGGCGGCATTCCGCTTGCATTGCTTAGTGCAAAAATTGCTTGTGAATTTGTAGCATCGCGCAACTAATGGAATGGAATAAAATCAACATATCGATTGCTGTGCTCATCATATTTCACATGGTGGGTATCGGTGGCGTGTTGCTGGCAAATCCTATTGAGTTTTTGCGCTTAACGCCTCTCAACTTGCTGCTTACACTCGCTATTGTTTTAGTAAACCACCAGCAATGGAAGTTCGCATGGGTTTTTATTGTGACTTATGTAGCTGGCTTTTTTGTAGAAGTACTTGGTGTAAATACAGGTTTCCCTTTCGGGGAATATGAGTACGGCAGCGTACTTGGCCCAAAATTGTTTGAAACGCCATTAATGATTGGCGTAAATTGGTTGATATTGCTCTATGCCAGCAACGCCATTTCAAAGCATTTCGGCTTGACCGTAATAACAAAAGCACTGGGCGCTGCAGCGCTAATGGTGGTGCTTGATTATGCCATTGAACCTGTGGCTATTAAATATGATTTTTGGACTTGGGCGCAAGCCGAACCACCGTTTGAAAATTACATGGCTTGGTTTGTTATTGCCTTCTTGCTTTCGCTGGTTTGGCAATGGACAAAAATTGAATTGAACAAGAAAATTGCGATCGCTGTTTACAGCGTAGAACTTGGCTTTTTCGCATTGCTAAATTTGTTTTAGAATTATGATTTTGAATGTCATTATAACCATCGGCACCTTCTGCATCATGGAGTTTATGGCTTGGGCCACGCACAAATATGTGATGCACGGTTTAGGCTGGTATTTTCACAGAGATCATCATCAGCATGAAGCTGGCGTGTTTGAGAAAAACGATGTTTACTTTCTTATTTATGCCATACCAAGTTGGCTGTTTATCATGTTTGGAATGATGGCTGGCAACGATTGGCGCACATTTGTAGGTTTTGGCATTTTGCTTTATGGCATTGCCTATTTCTTGGTTCATGAAGTGTTCATACACCAGCGTTTGCCTTGGTTTAAACGCACCGACAATGTCTATTTTAGAGCTATAAGAAAAGCACACAAAGTGCATCACAAGCATTTGGGCAAAGAAGAGGGCGAATGTTTCGGAATGCTGATTGTGCCGTTGAAATATTTTAGAGAAGCCACAAAATCAGTGCGTTAATTTTATTTGAATAATAACCACCACTTTGGATTTCATACCTGATCGATATATTTATTTACTCATCAATGTGCTTACCATAGCTTATCCGCTTGCACAGAGCTATGAAAAACGCATCCGATTGCTACAGCATTGGAAAGCCATTTTTACGAGTATTGCGATCACTGGTGCTGTGTTTTTAGCTTGGGATGAGCTTTTTACGCAGCTCGAAGTGTGGGGTTTTAATGGTCGCTACCTTACAGGTGTTTACATCGGTGCGTTGCCCATAGAAGAATGGGGCTTTTTCTTGACTGTTCCGTTTGCCTGCATCTTTATATACGAAGTGCTGAATCATTTTATCAAGAAAGACATTTTCGCAAACAGTCATCAAGCCATCACCTTATTTTTCTTGATGGTAACCACATTTTTAGGTTACTATTTTCATGATAGAATGTACACTTCCACAAGCTTTTTCTTTGCTGCTATATTGCTTTTAGGGCAATTGATGGTGTTTCGCTACAGCTGGATGGGCCGATTTTACATGATGTACTTTGTGAGTTTAATTCCCTTTCTAATCATGAATGGATGGCTTACTGGCAGTTTTACAGACGAACCCATTGTTTGGTACAACAACCTCGAAAACATGGGCTTGCGCATTTTCACCATACCAGCAGAAGACACTATTTATTTGCTGGGTATGCTGCTACTCACCTTTATGGTATACGAGAAGGTGAAAGTGAAGCCTTAAAAAAAGGCGCTGTAAACAGCGCCTTCACTTTGTATTATAAATTGCAGTTTCTAAATCTCCCCTGCGTCTTTAAGCACCAAATAAGCGGCAAAAATGATTCCTGGCAACCAGAAGAAAATGGTTAGCAACACAGAAAGCCAAAATTCACCTGAAAATCCGTATAAAATAAAAACCGCTAGAGGTGGTAGCAAAACACATAGAATGAGCAATAAAATCAATCGGATATCCTCTTCTTCGCTTGATTCACTTGAAAATTCATTCAATAGCCTATCCAACTCAGCCTTTTGTTGTTGTGTTACTTCTGACGTTTGTAAATTCTTTTTTACGAAGTGATTTACAAGCACTTTTTCGGTCAACCTAACCTTACTTGCTTTTGATTTTGATTCAGAATTTGAGCTAATCGGTTCTTGACTATTCGATACCGTCTCATCTACTTGAGATGTAACCTCTGATCTAACTTGATTTTGCTTTGTCTCAACTTCTACAAATACGTCACTGGCAGCCATTTCCAATTCTTTTGGCTTATCCACTTTTGCGCCCTTGGTTTTCACAAAAAAGGGTTGATACTTACGCTTGTGAAATGCAGTTTGATTGTTTTTAGAACAACTGCCCAACACGATGATTAGCGCTAGCAAAACATAGTTGAATTTTGAAAAAAGTACTGTTGTTTTCATTGTCGAATATTTGGATCGAATGTATGAGATACAATCTATTCCTATTCAGAAATTAGCTTCAAAAGGTTTTCAAGTTCTTTATCCGAAAGACTCTCTTTATCAGACTTGTCAAAAATGGCAAGCAAGTAAACCGTTGTTTCTGCTACAATAATGTGTGTGATTACTCGTGCTCCACCACTTTTTCCTTTTCCTTTAGATTTGATTCCTAGGCGAATCTTGTAACAATTGTTTCCTAAAGAAACCCCTTGAAATGGATCATTTTCTAGGCTTTCTATTAAAACAGCAAAATCAGATTTAAGTGAAGGGTGTTTTTTTGACAACTTCTTCAATTCCTTAGCAAATTTCGGAATAGCTATTATGCTATAATTCATCTAACAGCTCTTTTGCAGAAATAGCCTTCAATTTGCCCTTACGAACCAATTTAAATTCTTGGATTGCTTCAGAAATGTCTGAAATTTCTTGCTCCTTTTGGGCAGAAATTGGCTTAACTTTCACGAAACTTAAGCTTTCCAAAAGCTCCATTACAAAGGGAACTTTATTCTCTTTTATATCCAATATCACTTTCATAATTTCTTAAAAAAAGTAGTTGAAACAATTACAACTAAGTCAATATTTCTACATTTTTTTCAAAGTTATCCGATTAAAACTAAAAGAGCTTGGGTTTACTCTTAAACAAGAAGAAAACACATCTCAAAGACTTTATTCTATCAAAAACCTTTTTGGCCAAAATACTGTTTCCTCAAAATGCAACCATTCAACACCCTACGCCTCATACTTGGCGATCAGCTCAACGCTTCACATTCTTGGTATAAAACCAAAGACGAATCTGTGCTTTATGTAATGATGGAATTGCGCTCTGAAACCGACTACGCAACGCATCATATTCAAAAAGTAATTGGATTTTTCGCAGCAATGCGAGGTTTTGCAGATGCTTTGATTAAAGCTGGTCATCAAGTAACATACTTGAAAATAAACGATGCTAACAACCGACAGACATTTACTGAAAACCTTAACGTTTTAATAGAACAATATCAGATAGAAAGCTTTGAATATCAATTGCCAGACGAGTGGCGATTAGACGAGGAATTATCACGTTTTTGCACAAATGCTGTATTGGAAACCTCAGCGGTTGATTCAGAGCATTTTTACACTTCCCGCTTTGAACTGAAGCAACAATTTGAGGACAAAAAGCAAATTGTAATGGAAAGCTTTTATCGCGCCATGCGCAAAAAACATGATGTGATGATGGTGGCCGCTAAACCCATTACTGGCAAGTGGAATTATGATGCCCAAAACCGTAAAAAGCTGCCTAAAAACCATGAGGTTATTGAACCACTACTTTTCAAGCATGACTTATCCGAAATAGAACAAGAAATAAAAGCAGCTGGCATAAAAACCATTGGTAACGCAGATAGCACTGCATTTTCTTGGCCCATAAACAGACAAGAATCGCGTCAAATACTGCAGTTTTTCCTGAAAGAATGCCTGCCGCAATTTGGTGATTTTCAAGATGCTATGCACCGTGAATATTGGAGCATGTATCACGCTCGGCTCTCCTTTTCTATGAACTTGAAAATGATCAGTCCTAAAGAAGTAGTTGATGCGGCTGTTCAACATTGGTTAGCTCATCAAGACGAAATCCATATTTCGCAAATTGAAGGTTTTGTAAGGCAGATCTTAGGCTGGCGCGAATACATGCGCGGCCTTTATTGGTGGAAAATGCCTGCATTCAAATCGATGAACTTTTTCGAAAACAAAGAAAAATTACCTGATTGGTACTGGACTGGAAATACCAAAATGGAATGCCTAAAAACCGCCATCAATCATTCGCTTGATTACAGCTATGCTCATCACATACACCGGCTGATGGTCACAGGTAATTTTGCGCTGCTAGCAGGTGTTGACCCTGACCAAGTTGATGCTTGGTATTTGGGAATTTACATTGACGCCATAGAATGGGTTGAAATAACCAACACGCGCGGAATGAGCCAATTTGCAGATGGCGGAATTACAGCAACCAAGCCGTATGTTTCTAGCGCGGCTTACATTCAAAAAATGAGTCATTATTGTGAAAATTGCCATTACGACTACAAGAAAAAAACAGGTGAAAATGCTTGTCCGTTCAACTCGCTCTATTGGAATTTTTATGATCGAAACAGAGCGCTTTTAGGCAAAAATCCCCGCATTGGAATGATGTATAACATTTGGGATAAAATGGATACAGAAATTAAAAAGGAATACTTATTGCAAGCTGAAAAATATCTTTCTGAAGTTAATTACATTTGACAACCCCTTAAAAAGCTTTCGCATGAAATTATTCGCATCTATTGTTGCCCTTTTTATCACTTTATCACTTTGTGCTCAAGACACGAAAATGGTTTTTCAATCATCAAACCTTGAAATGAACAAAAAAGGCGACAAAGTTCAGGCAAACAATCCTGAAGCAGTTACTACGATTACTGTAGACCTGAAAACAAATGTTTTAACAATACAAACCACCAATGCCGACATTATTGAGTTGATGCGAAAAGATCTTGATCGCAAGATTGAAAAACAACTGGGAGATGTTACAAAAACTCAATTCAGCCTTCAGCTTGAAGACATGATGTTTGCTCATTTTTACCTTGATAAAAACAAGATTATTTTGACTCGCAGCGACATTCATCCATTAAAATGGGGAATACAAATGCGTGATATTATTTTAAGAGATAACTAAGTTATCCCCAGCCTAGGTGCAGCGGCAAATAAACTGCACAAAAACCTATAATCCAACCTAAATAGATTTGTCGCAAATTGTGCGATTCTAGAATGTAACGCGCGCTTCCTACGGCTCCGCTTGCCAAAATACCGGCAATTACTAACCAAATTATTGGCAATTGATACACTTGTGCCAAGCCAAAAAGCGAAGCTGTAATGCCACCCATGCCTATCATGTGGATGCTTATTTTGGTAAAGAAAGTGAAGATCAAAGCCAATCCTACAGCAATGCTACTACCTAGAAATATGGAATGAATGAGTGTTGGTAAAGCCACATCTTGCATCAACCAATAATTGGTAAGGTAAAAAAGCAACGCAAACGTGAAAGGGATAAGGCGGTCTTCTCTTGTGTGTAATTGAATAGACTTCACCATTCCGCGCCAGCGTAGAAAAAGCGTGAATACAAGCGGAATAAGAGCAGTATTCACAAAAATCCAAGCAACTATAAACACTTGCTTAGCAAATGGCGTAGTTTGGCTAATATAGCTATTGAGCCCAAAAACAAACGCCAATCCAACGGTGGGCAAGAAGATCGGGTGAAAAATGTAAGAAAGTACTTGCGCTATTGCCCTCATAATTCTTTTCTAAGCCTAGCAACCGGAATGTCAAGTTGTTCTCGGTATTTAGCAACCGTTCTTCTAGCGATATTATATCCTTTGGTTTTTAATTCTTTGGCTAAGTTCTCGTCTGTCCAAGGTTTGCGCTTGTCTTCAGAACCGATCAAGTCTTGTAAAATCTTCTTTACTTCTCGTGTACTCACTTCTTCACCTTCGTCATTTGTTAATGATTCTGAGAAGAAATATTTCAATGGAAACGTGCCATAAGAAGTCTGTACATACTTGCTATTAGAAACGCGACTTACCGTGCTTATATCCATGTTTATACGCTCGGCAATGTCTTTCAAAATCATGGGTCTAAGCTTGGTTTCGTCACCACTCAAAAAGTATTCTTTTTGGTATTCAACAATGGTTTTCATTGTGGTGATAAGCGTATGCTGGCGTTGAAGTATGGCATCGACAAACCATTTGGCGCTGTCCAGCTTCTGCTTCACAAACATCATTGCTTCGCGCTGTGCCTTATTTGGCTGCCCTTTGATTTTCGCAAAATCATCCAACATTTCAGAATACTTTCTGCTTATGCGCAGTTCAGGTGCATTTCTACCATTAAGCAGCACTTGAATTTCGTCTCCTTCGTTTACCAATGTAAAATCAGGAATTACCTGTTCTATTGGCCTGCTGGTCTCATTCATAGAGTTACCAGGCTTTGGATTCAAGTGCGTGATTTCTTCAATCGCATCTCTCAAATCCTCTTCCTCTATCTCTAGTTTATGAATGATTTTATCGTAATGTTTCTTTACAAACTCGTTGTAATGAAACTCTAAAATTTCTTTTGCGGTGCGCGTTGCGATGGTGTGCGGCTTTCGCCATATCTGAATTACCAAGCATTCTTGCAGATCTCTAGCACCAATGCCCGCAGGATCCATGTCTTGAATCACCTTTTTTAGTAAATGCTCCACTTCTTCTTCGGTGGTAAGTATGCTTTGGGTAAAGGCCAAATCATCAACAATAGAAGGCACTTCTCTGCGCAGATAACCGCTATCATCAAGGCTGCCTATCAAATGCTCGCAAATAGTGAATTGCTTTTCAGTCAAGTTTCTGAGGCTTAACTGAGATGTAAGTCGATCGTGAAAAGTACTGACCGTGCCAATAGGCATGGTTTTGTCTTCATCATCTTTGCTATAATTGTTTGCTTCGTATTTGTAACCTGGAGTGTCATCATCATCCATGTAATCGCTGAAGTCAAACTCTTTTTCAGCATCACTTAGCTCATCGCCAAAGTTGTCGTCATCGTAATCTTCGTACTCGTCATCATTGCTCTCCTTGCCTTCTTCTAAGGCAGGATTGCTCTCAATTTCGTCCTTTACGCGAGCTTCTAAAGCCAGCGTAGGCAGCTGCAACATCTTCATGAGTTGAATCTGTTGAGGACTCAACTTTTGAAGCATTTTTTGCTGCATTGATTGTTTCATTGCCATAAACGAAATCTGATTTAAGCGTTCAAAATAGATGAGAAAGGTAAATTAAAACTCAGCATTTTTTGGCGTTCTCGGAAAAGGAATTACGTCACGAATATTGGTCATACCCGTTACGAAAAGTATTAAACGCTCAAAACCAAGACCAAAGCCACTGTGAACGCAAGTACCAAATTTTCTTGTTTCGAGGTACCACCAAAGTGATTCTTCCTCAATTCCAAAATCAGCTACTTTCTGCTTTAGTACATCATAGCGCTCTTCTCTTTGCGAACCGCCCACTATTTCGCCAATACCAGGAAATAAGATGTCCATTGCGCGAACGGTTTTTCCATCTTCGTTTAATCGCATATAAAACGCCTTGATTTTAGCTGGGTAATCGTACAAAATCACTGGCTTACCAAAGTGCTTTTCTACCAAGTAGCGTTCGTGCTCACTTTGCAAATCAGCGCCCCATTCTTCAATCAAGTATTTGAATTTCTTCTTTTTGTTTGGGTTTGAATTTTTCAAAATTTCGATGGCCTCAGTATAAGTGCATCGTTGAAAATCATTCTTCAATACAAAATCCAACTTCTCTAACAAAGGCATGCTGCGTTTGTCTTGTGGAAGTGCTTTTTCTTCTTGCTGCTGACGGTCATGTAAAAACTGAAGATCGTCTTTGCAGTTTTCCATGGCATAGTTGATCACATACTTCAAGCAGTCTTCGGCCAACTCCATGTTATCAAACAAGTCATTGAACGCCACTTCTGGCTCAATCATCCAAAACTCTGCAAGGTGACGTGTGGTGTTAGAATTTTCGGCTCTAAACGTTGGTCCAAACGTATAAATCTTGCCAAGTGCTGTCGCGAATAGCTCACCTTCAAGCTGGCCAGAAACAGTTAGGTTAGTTTCTTTTCCGAAAAAATCTTCTTTATGATTGATGTGTCCATCTTCAGTTAAAGGTGGATTTTTAGGATCGAGTGTGCTTACGCGAAACATTTCGCCTGCACCTTCTGCATCACTACCAGTAATAATTGGCGTGTGTGCCATAAAAAAGCCATTGTCATTGAAGTATTTATGAATGGCAAATTGCATTGCGTGTCTCAATCTGAAAATGGCTCCAAACGTTTGAGTGCGTGGGCGCAAGTGAGCTATCTCACGCAAAAACTCCATCGAGTGTTTTTTTGGTTGTAGCGGATACTCATCAGGATGTGCATCGCCCAAAATGGTAATGCTTTCACAGATTAGTTCCACGCTTTGGCCTGCACCTTGAGATTCAACCACTTTGCCCGTGGCAGCAATACAAGCACCTGTTGTAATGCGCTTGAGTGTAGCTTCCGATTCCTTTTCAAAATCTACAACTACTTGCAAATTCTTTACAGTAGAACCATCGTTCAAGGCTACAAAACGATTACTTCTAAACGTTCTAACCCATCCTTTTACCGTGATGTTTTCGCCTATTGGCTCTGACTGAATAATTTGCTTGATGTCCATTTTTCTAAAAAATTGATAGACTGCAAAAGAACAAAGCAAAACGCACAAAAGCATCATGAAAATAGAGCAAAAAACAGGCTCGTTTTGATACTGTAAATTGGGATAAATAAAAAAGCCTCACCCTATTTCTAGGATGAGGCTTTTTACCATTAAAAACTTATTTGAACTTATTGCACAATAAACTCGATGCCGCGGCCTTCCATGTTGCTGCTGCGTACAAAGTACACACCTGCTGCCAATGGCTTAACATCTAAGCTGATTGTGTTGATGCCTTCTACGGCTTGAACGCTCAGTGTCTCCACTATTTGTC
>CAZWXC010000002.1:0-26193 GCA_964637935.1 uncultured Flavobacteriales bacterium
ACACTTACTAGCATTCAACAAATAAGGAGAAACAATCGCGTCTGTTGGGCAAGCATCAATGCATGCCGTGCAATTACCGCAGTAATCCCTCACCGCTTCGTCTGCCACCAATTCCAAATCTACAATAAGCACAGCTAGAAAAAAGAATGAGCCTTTTTGTTTTGTCAGAATGTTGGTGTGCTTTCCCATCCAACCCAAACCAGACCTTTTTGCCCAAGCTTTTTCAAGTACAGGAGCTGAATCTACAAAACCTCGTCCTTCTACTTCACCAAAATGCACTTCAAGTTCATTTAAAAAGCTCTTTAGCTTCTTTCTAATTACTTTATGATAATCTCTACCATAAGCGTATTTAGCGAGTTTTGGTGAGTCAGAATTCTGTTTCGACTCAGGGTAATAATTCTGGCTTAAGACGATGACACTTTTGGCGCCCGGAACTAATTTTCTGGGATCAATCCTTAAATCAAAATGATTGGCCATGTAGCTCATTTCACCTTGATAATTTAGGTTGAGCCAACTTTCTAGCTGATTAGCTTCTTTATTTAAAAAATCAGCTTTAGCAATCTTGCAATCCATAAAGCCATGCTCCTTGGCAATTTGCTTGACTGTTTCTGTCCTGGCCGAAAGTTTTAAATCATGACTAATCATGCATCAAACAATGTACCTTCAGGACCTTTTGGCAGAGTTCGTCCTAAATGGCTAAAAGCCTCAGGAGTGGCTACACGGCCACGTGGCGTGCGGTGAAGAAATCCCTCTTGGATCAAATAAGGCTCGTATACCTCTTCTATTGTACCAGCTTGTTCACCAACCGCGGTTGCTATGGTGGTCAATCCAACAGGTCCTCCAGCAAACTTATCTATGATGATCGATAGGATCTTGTTATCCATCTCATCTAGGCCATGCGTATCAACATTAAGCGCTTCTAAGCCGTAATCTGCGATCGCTTTATCGATACTCCCATTACCCTTAATCTGCGCGAAATCACGAATTCTACGCAACAATGCGTTCGATATTCGGGGGGTTCCTCTACTTCTTCTGGCAATTTCAATTGCTGCTGAATTTTCTATATCAATATTTAGAATTCCTGAACTTCTCTTTATAATAGAAGCGAGCAAATCTGCATTGTAATAGGAAAGTCTGGAATTGATACCAAAACGAGCACGCAATGGTGATGTGAGTAGACCAGACCTCGTGGTAGCACCAATTAATGTAAAAGGCGCCAATTCAATCTTTACACTTCTAGCACTTGGACCACTATCTATGAGTATGTCAATATTAAAATCTTCCATTGCAGAATAAAGAAACTCCTCTACAACAGGACTCAATCGATGAATCTCATCGATGAACAAAACATCGTTTTCTTCGAGATTTGTTAGTAGACCAGCCAAATCGCCAGGTTTATCCAAAACAGGTCCACTTGTTGACTTTATGCCGACACCTAGTTCATTTGCAATGATATGTGCAAGCGTTGTTTTACCTAATCCCGGAGGCCCATGTAATAGGACATGGTCTAATGCCTCGCCCCTTTGAACCGCTGCTTGAACAAATATTTTTAGGTTATCTAAAACTGCTTCTTGACCAGTGAAGTCATCAAACATGACAGGCCTTAACACCTTTTCAATGTCCTTATCGGACTGGCTTAGTTGATTTGACTCTGGATCGAGATTAGTATTCATACAATGACAAATGTAGAAAGAGAAACAAGCTTTCAGAAAACAAAAAATCCCGCTTTGAGCGGGATTTTCTAATAATTTCAATTTAGGTTAGTGACCTGCGCCACCATCTAATTCACCCTCTTCTAAAGGAACTGTTTGCAATACAAAATCCTCCTCTTTTCCTGGCTTAGAATAATCATATGCCCATCTGTGAACTTCTGGAAGTGCACCTGGCCAATTTCCATGAACATGCTCTACCGGAGTTGTCCACTCAAGTGTATTAGAACCCCAAGGATTCGTGCTAGCCTTAGGACCACGGAACATTGAATAGAAGAAATTGAACATAAATATGAATTGTGATAAAGCACCAATGATCGCGAAGATTGATACCATCTCATTCAATGAAACAAAGTCTTCGAAGATTGGAAACTCACTGTTAGAGTAATATCTTCTAGGTACACCAGCTAATCCCAAAAAGTGCTGAGGAAAGAAAACCCCATATGCCGCAATAAACGTTGTCCAGAAGTGGGCATATCCCAATTTTCTATTCATCATCTTTCCATACATCTTAGGGAACCAGTGATATACACCTGCATACATAGCTAATACTGCTGATAATCCCATTACAATGTGAAAGTGAGCAACCACGAAGTACGTATCGTGTAAGTTGATATCAAGAGCACTATCAGCTAGAATTATACCTGTTACACCACCCGAAATGAATGTTGACACCATACCGATGGCAAACAACATAGCCGGTGTGAATCGGATATTACCTTTCCAAAGGGTTGTGATATAGTTAAACGCCTTTACCGCAGAAGGTATCGCAATTAATAGTGTAGTGAAGGTAAACACAGCTCCTAAGAAAGGATTCATTCCTGTTAAGAACATGTGGTGACCCCAAACAATGAATGATAAAAAGGCAATAGCGAGGATTGATCCGATCATTGCACGGTAACCAAAAATTGGTTTACGAGCATTCGTAGCAATAACTTCTGAAGTGATACCCAAAGCTGGAAGCAATACAATATATACTTCCGGGTGACCTAAGAACCAAAATAAGTGTTCATACAAAATTGGACTACCTCCCGTTCTTTCCAAGGCTTCACCAGCGATGTGAATATCTGATAGGTAGAAAGATGTACCAAACATTCTATCGAATATCAATAGAAGGGCAGCTGAAAACAAAACTGGGAATGATAATACACCCAAGATAGCTGTTACGAAAAGAGCCCATATACTAAGTGGTAAACGAGTCATCGTCATACCTTTTGTACGAAGATTAATAACAGTAACCACATAGTTCAAACCTCCCATAAGAGATGATACAATGAACAATGACATACTAACCAACCAAAGTGTCATACCCATCCCTGAACCAGGCATCGCTTGTGGCAACGCACTTAGAGGAGGATATACTGTCCAACCACCAGAAGCAGGTCCTGTTTCAATGAATAGAGAGCTTACCATAATTATACTTGAAGCCAAGAAAAACCAGTAAGAAAGCATATTCATAAAACCTGACGCCATGTCTCTAGCACCAATTTGCAATGGAATAAGCAAGTTCGCAAACGTTCCACTTAAACCTCCTGTTAACAGGAAGAATACCATGATGGTACCGTGAATTGTGACTAAAGCCAAATACATGTTTGGATCCAAAATACCATCCGGAGCCCATTTATCTCCTAAAAAGAAGTTTAAGATCTTAAACGATTCTCCTTGCCATCCTAATTGAAGCCTAAATAGGGTTGACATAATCATTCCTATTACAGCCATTAGCATCCCCGTAATGAGGAATTGCTTGGAGATCATTTTATGATCATGACTAAATAAATACTTTGAAACGAATGTTTCCTTGTGGTGATGATCGTTGTGTGCAGTTGTTGCCATATTACGATTATTGTTCGATCATTGAAATTTCATTACCTACTTCACTCTTTTGCTCAGCAACACCCTCAGCTTCGGCCGGAGTTATTGATTCACCAAAAGTCTTTTGCTCTGATAACCATTTGTTGTACTCATCAAGTTCAACTACTTTGATTACCATTTTCATGTTGTAGTGCGCAGCACCACAAATCTTATTACATAACAAAATGTAGTCAAATTCTGCATTTTGTGTCTTCTCTCTCATTTGTTCAGTAGTGATTGTCGGTTTGAAATGAAACTGAGTTGTCATTCCTGGTACACAGTTCATTTGCGCCCTAAAGTGAGGCATGTAAGCACTGTGTATCACATCTCTACTTCTAAACTGAAAACTAATTTCTTGACCTAGCGGTATGTAAAATTCATTTTTTACCAAAATATCATCGTCACCTCCAGCAAGTGCCGCAGCATCTAGACCCTCAAAAGATTCAATTTTAGCCAACTGACGCTTTCTTTTCGCTATCAACTCAGTGATTTCTTCGTCCTTAATACCACCAGCAGGAACAGTAGTCAATTCTTCTTCAAGAGCTATGATTTCCGCTTTCATATCAGCAATATTCTGTTCTAAAGAACCATTGGTAATTACCCCAAGTGGATTTGTACCAGAAATCATATTATAATTTGAAGCCCCCAGTGTATTATCAGAACCACCATAACGAGCAGTCCAATCAAATTGTTTAGGATACAACTCAATCATCACAGCATCCTCAGGCGTCTCATCAATTGTTATATCAATCCATGCACTCAAACCATAAATTACAATTACCGCAAGAAATATTGCTGGAATAATTGTCCAAATCATTTCCAGTTTACTGCTGTGTGTAAAATATAGAGCCTTTCTATTCTTGTCGTAAACATATTTGAAAGCGAAATAGAACAAGAAAATGTGCGTCACAACCATCACCAAAATGATGATTAAAAAATTAAACCCTAATAATGTGTCTAATCCTGCGCCATGTTCAGAGGCTGCTTCAGGAAGAAGCTTGTCTCCGTACTTTGCATACAACCAAGCAAAAAAGCTTAGATATGCGAATAAAAATACGAGCATCATTTTGGCTTGGTAGCCATTTTCAGCATCTGTCGGTAGTGGACTTATTCCACCTTGTAGACGAGCCGTAGACTCGAATACTCTCACTAGCTGAACTACCGCAAGAACAGCTAATACAATTGATATAATTACTAGAATAGTTACCATCTCTTAGTTTGTCTTTGTCAAAAATTAATTGATGTGGTGATGTAAACTCTCATCTAGGTAAGCATGGTTCTTAACAAGCAGTGGTCTCTTAGATAAAGCCCCAAGCACTACATACAGAAATAAACCAAGGAAACCCAAAAATGTTCCAACTTCAATCAAACCAACATGTCCTGTTGGCACGCCATCATGATGCATTACACCCGGAGTAATTAGCATGAATACATCTAGCCAGTGTCCGAAGAAGATTATTACACCTACGAAAACCATGAAACCAGCATTTCTCTTAGCATCTTTTGACATCAAAAGAAGCATTGGGAAAATAAAGTTGATCAAAACTGTTCCCCAAAACACCCAAGAGTAATCATCGATTCTGGCTTTGAAATAAGTAATCTCTTCAGGAATATTAGAATACCAATAAAGCATGAACTGACAGAAGAAAAGATATGTCCACAAGAAACTCGTAGCAAATACCCATTTACCCATGTCATGCATGTGGCTATCATTCACAAAAGACATCAAGCCTTTGCTCTTCATGTAAATAGTAAGTAATGTAATCATTACCATTCCACTCACCCACATACCAGAGAAAATATACCAACCAAAAATTGTACTGAACCAGTGCGTATCTATGCTCATGATCCAATCCCAGCTGAATGTAGTTGAGGTATAACCAAACAGCACTAAAAAGATGGCTGCCGTAGTCTGATTCTTTTTGAATCTTCTATTATCCATTCCCAATTCATCCTCTTCTAGAGAACGCTTTCTGAAAATATTGGTGAAGATTACGTAAATTGTTAAGTAAGCTATTGATCTAACCCACCAAAACACTTGATTAAGGTATGGTTCTTTGTGTGCAATTAACTGATCATAATTCTCGCTTGTTGGATCCATTAAGCTTGAATCCATCCAGTGAAAAATATGATGAAAATGAAAGGAACCTGCTAGAAACACTAGCACTAAAGTTGCTGCACCTACAATAACGTAGGCTGACATTCCTTCCATAATTCGTTTGAAAACCGTTGCCCAACCTGATTCAGCAGCGAATTGAATAGCAACAAAAAATGTTGCCGTTAATCCTATACCAAAAAAGAAAAAGCTACTAATATAGATGCTAGTCCAAGTGCGATTCGCAGCATGATCTCCGCCAAACAAGAAACCCATCAATATTGACAATGCACCGATTGCCATTAAAATGAATGAATTCCTTTTAGCCTTACTGCTCATTTCATATTCCATAAGTCAGATATCTATTTAGTGGTTTAACGCAGTTTCTTCTACAGATGCTGTTTCAGCAGGAGTTGCTTCCTCAGCATTCATTTCTTCAGTTGGTTGATCAGCCGCTTTCATCACATCAGGGTTTTGAAGTGTTTGAACGTATCTAATCACTTTCCAACGCTCTTCAACATTAAGTTGAGAAGCATGTGAACCCATCAGGTTTTTACCGTATGTAATTGTATGAAACATTTTACCTTCTGGTAGATTAATCAAGGCAGCACTATTGTATGCAGGGGGCGGTGGATGACCACCTGCCGTTACGGTTGCTCCGTCACCCATTCCTTTTTCTCCATGACAATGAACACAGAACTTTGAATAGATCGTTTTTCCTTCGGCAACTATAGCATCATTTAACGGGTAAGGATCTTTCAATAGCGTTCCAGCCATTTCATATCCGTCATTTGAATTAGGAATACCATAAGGCAAATATCCTTGAGGTATAGTTCCTGCCACTGGAAGCCTTGCTTCCATGCTATCTGCATAATTGCTATTGCCTGAATAAGGCTCTAGTGCTGGTGTACGATACATGTCTGGCATGTATTCTACACCAGGGCTACTTGGATCTGGGCTACAAGAAATCAAGTAAGCACACATCGATAGCGCAAATGCTTTTGAAACATTATTTCGACTAAAAATTCTCATGCCTATTTTTCAAAAATTTCTACTGGGTTAGTATCCTGTAAAATGGTTCTAATCTCATCATCTGAAACACCGCCATTTTCATCTTTCATAATTTCAATTGCGAAATGATCATCGGTAGTTCTTGGATGCGGATTACGTGCTGGCATTCCTGGAAACAATCCGTTTCTTACGAAGTAGGTAATTGCCATACCATGAGCTGCACATAATACAGTGAACTCAAAAGTAATTGGAATAAAAGCAGGTAAGTTTTGATACAAGTTCATGCTCGGTTTACCACCAATGTTCATTGGCCAGTCTTCGATCATAAAATAGTACATACCAATTAAAGCAAGTGTTGTAGCAGTTAAACCATACAAGAATGCTGTAATAGCCAATCTTGTCCATTTAATACCTAACACATTTTCTAAACCGTGAATCGGAAAAGGAGAGTAAACATCCTTAATTCTGATATTCTTTGACAAGATAGACTTGGCACCTTCCACCATTATCTCATCATCATCATAAAGAGCATAAATAGCCTTACTCATGGTTTTCCTTCTTTTTATAGTTATCACCTGAAGATTTCAAAATCGACTTCAATTCGTTCAATGCCAATACTGGGAAGAATCTGCTAAACAATAAGAACAGCGTAAAGAAGATACCAATGGTACCGATAAAGATTCCTATATCTACAAATGTTGGGTGAAACATAGTCCAGTTAGAAGGGATGTAATCACGGTGAAGAGACGTAACAATGATTACAAAACGTTCGAACCACATACCAATGTTTACGAAAATCGATAGAATGAAAGAGGCCACGAGGCTTGTTCTTATCTTCTTAAACCAGAATAACTGAGGAGTGATTACGTTACAAGTCATCATAGACCAATAAGCCCACCAATAAGGTCCTGTAGCTCTATTTCTAAAAGCATATCCTTCATATTCTACACCAGAATACCATGAAATGAAAAGCTCAGACAAATAAGCAACACCTACGATAGAACCTGTAATCACAATTACGATGTTCATATACTCACCATGCTTAACAGTGATGTAGTTCTCTAGATGTAAGAGTTTCCTTACCATCAACAAAAGTGTTTGCACCATTGCGAAACCAGAGAAAATCGCTCCAGCAACGAAGTAAGGTGGGAAAATGGTTGTGTGCCATCCAGGAATTACTGAGGTAGCAAAGTCCATACTTACAATAGAGTGAACCGAGAATACAAGTGGCGTAGCCAAACCTGCCAAAACCAAAGACACCTCTTCAAAACGAATCCATGCTTTTGCGTTTCCTGTCCAACCGAAACTCAGAACACTATAAGCCATTTTCGATACTGGCTTTACGGCTCTATCTCTAATGGTAGCAAAATCTGGAATCAAACCGATGTACCAGAATACTAATGAAACAGAGAAATAAGTAGAAATTGCAAAAACGTCCCAAAGGAGTGGTGAATTAAAGTTTACCCACAGTGAACCAAATTGGTTTGGAAGTGGAAATACCCAATAAGCCATCCAAATTCTTCCCATGTGAATACCAGGGAATAACGCGGCCATCATAACCGCGAAAATGGTCATTGCTTCTGCAGAACGGTTAATAGCCATTCTCCATTTTTGACGGAACAATAACAACACTGCGGAGATCAAAGTACCTGCGTGACCGATACCTACCCACCAAACAAAGTTTGTAATATCCCAAGCCCAGTCCACAGTGGTATTTAAACCCCATGTACCAATACCTCTACCAATGGTGTATGTAATACAACCAAGACCCCAAAGGGCAACTACTACGGAAAGACCAAATACCATGTACCAGTACTTGTTCGCTTTCCCTTCGACTGGAGCGCATACATCTTCGGTGATTTGATGGTAAGTCTTATCACCTAGGATTAACGGCTCTCTTATCGCTGATTCTTTTTGCATATGATCTCTGGATAATTCTTTATTATCAAGCAGTGTGACTTGCTACTGATTCTTCGATGTTTCTAACTTTTGTTTGATACCAAACATTTGGCTTAACACCAACTTCTTCTAATAAGTGGTATGCACGATCGTTTTTGGCTTCAGATCTAATTCTCGATGCTGGATCGTTAATGTCTCCAAAAGCAATTGCGTTTGTAGGACAAGAAGATGCACAAGCAGTTTGAACTGAACCATCCTTAACAGGAGTGCCATCTTTTTTGGCTTGAAGCTTACCAGCTTGTACTCTTTGTACACACAAGCTACATTTCTCCATTACCCCTCTTGATCTAACTACTACATCTGGATTCAATACCATACGAGCTAGGTTATCTTGAGAAGGATTAACACCTGTGAATTTGTGATCAGCAACGTAGTTAAACCAGTTGAATCTTCTCACTTTATAAGGACAGTTGTTAGCACAATACCTTGTACCAATACATCTGTTGTAAGTCATTTGATTGTAACCTTCGTCACTGTGTGTTGTCGCGGCAACCGGACAAACAGTTTCGCATGGCGCGTGGTTACAGTGCTGACACATTACTGGCATGAAGCCTACTTCAGGATAATCAGAAGGAGCTTCCATTGCCTTGTAATCTCTAGCAACGTTGATATCGCCATGAAGCTGTGGATCAGCATCGCTTGAAAAATATCTATCGATACGCATCCAACTCATTGAGCGAGTGCGATTTACTTCGTCTTTTCCTACTACTGGAACATTGTTTTCTGAGTGACATGCTGTAACACATGAACCACAACCAATACATGAGTTCAAGTCAATTGACAATCCCCAACGGTGACCTAAGTTAATGTCATGTTCTGACCAAAGGTCAAGCTTATCAACAGCTACTTCAGTTCCGTAAGAATTTGAAACAGTAACTTCTGGATTCCAGTGCTCCTTACTGTGAGATGTGAAAGAAGAAAGCGTTGTCTCGTTCAGTATCTTTCTACCCATCATCGTGTGTTGGGTTTGAGTTGAAGCAACGTTATATCTACGCTCTAGCTTTTCTATAGTTGCAGCAGAAGCATATCGAATATATCCTTCAACAACAGGAAGCATTGGGAACACATTTGCTCCAATTGTTCTAACAGTACCGTCCTCATCAACTTCGGCAATACCATATCCTAGTGCAATACCAATAGTTCCTTTTTTCTGACCAGGCATTGAAACTACAGGTAGCTCAACACTAGCACCATTAACAGTAACTCGGGCGGTATTAGCTTTTTCCTGCTCACCCATCATCGTATTGAAGCCATACATTTCTGACTTCATATCAGATGGATTCATCGTGATATAGTTATCCCAAACAACTTTAGTAATAGGATCTGGAAGTTCTTGTAACCAAGGGTTGTCAGCATTTAAACCAACTCCAATACCTGTTTTCACATAGAATGCAACTTCTATATCTGTGCTTCCGCTTTTAATGGTTGATGCAGCCGATGCCACAGCCTGCGGATTGTATGCTATCGCAGATTCCATCGCTGGCATATCCATCATACCTACACCATCATGAACAAACTTATTCCACTTGCTAGCGAAAATTACAGAAGCATCATCTTGTGGAGAAACCTCAGAATTCCATTTAGCTTTCAAGTAATCGTAATAGGTTCCTTGAGCACCTGTCCAAGTCAAGAATGCATCTTGCCATTGAACTTTGCTATAAATAGGATTGATAGTTGGCTGTGAGAAACTCACCTCAGCACCCATCGGGTTCGCATCATTCCAACTTTCAAGGAAATGTGCAACTGGATAAACATGAGAAGCAGCTGCCGCAGTAGCAGTTGGTTTTTCACAAAACACCACCTGAGCTTTGGCTTTAGCAAATGCTTCAGCAAAACCCCAAGAAGAAGGCATTGTATAGAGAGGGTCAGTGTCAATTACAAAAAGTACATCTACTGAACCTGATTTCAAATCAGAAACTAAGCTTGCAACTTTCTTATCATCACCTTGTCTTAGTTTTATTGGATTGGCTAAATCTATTATAGAACCATAGTTACCAAGCATCTCGTTGATACCATTCACTACACACTGAATTGCTGGATCATTTACACCAGAAATTACAATTGACTTGCCTCTATTAGCAGCTAAACTAGCAGCTGCTTCATTGATCTTAGCAACTACATTATTATCATCATCAGCTAAAGAAGCTGAACCAGCAGCAGAGCCACCCACTTTGGCAGCAACCGCATTATGAAGCATTACAGCAACTGCACCTAAATCAGAAGGACGCACAGCACCTCTAACATCAGCATTAGAACCTGTAGTACTTAAAACAGTTTCAAATTGAAAATGCTTACTCATTCCACTTTCAGGATTTCTACCTTCAGCGTATTGAGAAGAATAACCCACAGGGTTAATTCCATTCACTAAGAAGTCAGAATCAATGCTTACAATAGATTTTGCTTTTGCAAAGTTGTATGCTGGAATAGCGGCAACCCCATGAGTGGAAGCATGAGCATCCTTAATAGCCGCTAAAGAAACAGCATCATACATGGCATGCTCCAAAGAAGCACCAGTCATATCTTCACCTTCAACAGCAGAACCCATCCAAGATTTCAAATCATTGATGATGCTCAATGAAGAAGGACTAATCATAGTAGAAGAGAGTACTCTTACGTTTCCACCATTCGCTTTAATCGACTCTAACTTAGATTTGATATCAGCATTAATGGAAGCTAAATCAGTAGCTTGACCACCCATCATAGGCGTCATTTCTCTCTTTCTATTATAGAGTGAAAGTACCGATGAATTGATACGTGCGCTTACACCACCTCTAGTAGTTTTCGAAGCCTTGTTTCCTTCAATATGAATTGGACGACCTTCTCTGGTTTTCACCATGATAGATGCGTAATCAAAACCATCAAAGTATGTTGAAGCATAGTAATTGGCAATACCAGGCATTACCTCGTTTGGCTTAACTACATATGGTAGACTTTTTATTACAGGCGTTTCACAAGCAGCAAGAGTTGCAGCAGTGATTCCAAAACCCATAAATTTCAAAAAGTCTCTTCTTGAAGTGCTTGTAGAATCGAGTTCCTTTTTACCGAGAAACTGATCAATAGGAAGTTCTTCAGAAAACTCTTTTTGTGCGCCTTTTACAAAAGATGCATCCTTTTCAAGTTCTTCTGTACCTCTCCAATATATCTTATTGTTGCTCATATTGTCCAATCCCTTGAATTAATAGTGACATTTTACGCATTCCAGACCACCGATTTGTTCAACCGTAAACGATTCCAAACCTTCATCTTTATACTTCTCTGTCAATTCAGAATGTATCTCTTCGTAGTAACCATTATCTTTCATGGTGACTTTAGTTTCTCTATGACAGTTAATACACCAACCCATTGTCAAATCTGAGTATTGGTATACTTCATCCATCTCTTGAATTTGACCATGACATGTTTGACATTCTTGTTTACCCACAACCACGTGTTGACTGTGATTGAAATAGACAAAGTCTTGTAGATTGTGAATTCTAACCCACTCAATTGGCTTCTGCTCGTAACCTTCTATGTATTGAAGCTTGTCAGGATCCCAACCGATGGCATCGTAAATCTTGGCGATTTCTTTTGTTCCTGAAACTTTACCTTCTTGAACACCCATGTGGCAGTTCATACAAATATTAACTGAAGGAATTCCAGCTGCCTTGCCTTTCTCAACTGAGTTGTGACAATAAACACAGTTGATTCCGTTCTGACCAGCATGAATCTTGTGAGAAAACCAAATTGGTTGTGTTGGTTGGTAACCTTGGTAAACACCAACAGAGCTTATAGAGTCCCAACCTAGAATACTGATATATCCGAAAACTAACAATCCTAAGATCGCGGTAACAACTTTGTATTTTTTGAATATCCCAATGAAGTCGGCATACATGCCTTTGTCTTCTGGAAGTTCAATTTCTTCTTTTTGGCTGTTTAGTCTGTTTAAGTTTTTGGAAACACCATAAAGAACTCTGAAAACAATGAACAACACAATTGCAGAAACAATCAACCACATTGTAGGATCTGACGATTCTTCATTACTAGCAACAGCACCGCCATCGCCACCTGAAACATCAACAGGACCACCAGCAGGAACCCAATTGTCAACATAGTCCAAAACTGCTATAACTTCTTCAGAAGTTAAAGCCATTGGCGTCATTAAAGTTTTGTTGTATTCTTCGAATAGACTGATAGCGTATTCGTCACCAGTTGTTTTCATGTAAGCCGTTGAGTTTTTAACCCAAGAAATGATAGCTTCATCGCTACCTGTTCTTTCAGCCCAATTTGCCTTTGCCCCTTTAAGAGCTGGGCCAATCATCTTTTTGTCAACTTTGTGACAAGCAGTACAATTAGCCTTAAAAAGAGCTTCTCCATCTTGAGCGCTCAGTGGCGATGACGTTAGGAGCAATGAAAGAACAGCTGTGAAGATCATAAGTCTGTTCGATAAGCTCACCCAAGTATTTCGCATAGATTCCTTCAATTTTTGTTAAAAAGGTGGTCAGAAAGCGGTGGCAAATTTAGAAGAAAGCCAATAGGCGGCTTAACATTTCTTTAAAAATGCACGAGCATAGTTTAATTTAAAATCTATCTAAATAAAAATCACATAACTCTGTAATACAACTAGTTAAAATTAAGGTATAATTAATTTCAAAATGTAAAATTCTGAACACTAGTAACTTTGGAAGATGAATGTTAAGTCCATCTTAGTTTTAGCTGCAAGCGTCATTATCGCTTTAAACTCTATTGCTCAGGAAGATAAGTTGAATAAAACTTTACCTGTTTTTAGTATTCAAACCGAAAAAGACACGGTTTTGGAACGAATTAGCTATACAATGGAGAGTAAAGTTGAGCGCTATTTGTCGTTTACAGACTCATTAGACCGCGCAAAATTGAAAAACACCGGTTATAGAATTCAGATATATTCAAACTCTGGACCAGCAGCAAAAGAGACTGCTGTTAAGCAACAGTCAGAATTTTTGAAGCTACATGAGAAAACTCCAAGCTATACTAAATGGAGCTATCCAAACTGGGTAGTAAGAGTTGGTGACTTCCGTACAAAACTAGAAGCTCTCGAAATGCATTTAGCAATCCGAGAGCTCTACCCTGCTTCTTTTATAATAAGTGATGAAATTGTAGTAAAATACTAGTCACCTAGTTTTCTTGCTACTTCTACTTCTTCGAAACCTTCGATGATATCACCAACTTCGATGTTGTTGTAGTTGTCGATGTTCAAACCACATTCAAATCCGGCTTTTACTTCTTTCACATCATCTTTAAATCGTTTCAACGATCCAAGTGTTCCTGTGTGTTGAACGATACCGTCTCTAATCAAGCGTATCTTAGTATTTCTATTAACTTTTCCATCAAGTACGTAGCAACCTGCGATGGTTCCAACTTTACTGATCTTGAATGTTTCGCGTACTTCGATGTTGCAAACAACTTGCTCTTCAATTTTAGGTTTCAACATACCTTCCATCGCTGCCTTCATCTCGTTGATGGCATCATAGATTATCGAGTACATTCTGATATCCACGCCTTCTGCTTCGGCACGCTTACGCGCTTGACCTGAAGGTCGCACTTGGAAACCAATAATGATCGCCTCAGACGCTGTTGCAAGCAATACATCTGATTCTGAGATTTGACCTACAGACTTATGAATTACGTTGATTGCAACATTAGAAGTCGATAGTTTTAACATTGAATCTGCAAGAGCTTCAACAGAACCATCCACATCACCTTTGATAATCAAGTTCAATTCGTGGTAATCTCCTTTTTGCAGGATTTCACCAATATCTTCAAGGGTTCTTCTACGTTGTGTTCTGATACTTTGCTCACGTTGCAATTGCTGACGTTTGTTAGCAATGTTTTTCGCTTCACGCTCATCTTCCATTACAATGAAAGGATCACCAGCACTAGGAGCACCATTCAACCCAAGTAAGCTTACTGGATGTGAAGGCCCTGCTTCAGTAACGTTTTGACCACGCTCGTTGAACATCGCTTTCACTTTACCAAAATAGCTACCTGCAAGTAAATTATCTCCAATCTTCAACGTACCCGATTGAACCAAAAGTGTCGTGGTATAACCGCGTCCTTTGTCTAGGGTTGCTTCAATGATGGAACCTCTTGCGTTTTTATCTGGGTTAGCTTTCAGCTCGAGTAATTCAGCCTCAAGCAATACTTTTTCAAGCAACTCATCTATTTGCAATCCTTTCTTAGCAGAAATTTCTTGACTTTGGTATTTACCACCCCAATCTTCTACTAAGATGTTCATTCCTGCCAACTGCTCACGTATTTTATCTGCGTTTGCACCATCCTTGTCTATCTTATTGAAAGCAAAGATCATAGGCACACCAGCTGCTTGAGCGTGGTTAATAGCTTCTTTAGTTTGAGGCATTACTGCATCGTCAGCAGCAATTACAATGATTGCAATATCCGTGATTTGAGCACCACGAGCACGCATGGCGGTAAACGCTTCGTGACCTGGAGTATCTAGGAAGGTAATAACCTTACCATCACCTACTTCTACACTGTAAGCACCAATGTGCTGAGTAATTCCACCCGCTTCACCAGCAATTACGTTTTCTCTTCTGATGTAATCAAGCAGCGAAGTTTTACCGTGATCTACGTGACCCATTACTGTAACAATAGGAGGACGAGGGATTAAGTCTTCTTCATTCTCCGCATCTTCTTGAAGAGACTCTTCAATATCCTCACTGATAAATTCAACTTGATATCCAAATTCTTCAGCAAGAAGGGTGAGTGTTTCTGAGTCAAGTCTTTGGTTGATAGATACCATCATACCAATTGACATACACATAGAGATAACTTCGGTTGGCGAAACATTCATCATGGCTGCCAATTCGCTTACGGTTACGAACTCAGTCAACTTCAGCGTTTTCTTATCTTCCTCTTGTTGATCTAGTTCACGCTGCATTTTTTCGCTTACAGCATCTCTACGTTCTTTACGATATTTTGATCTGGTAGATTTTCCTTTACTCTTAAGTGCAGCAAGGGTTTCTCTAACCTGATTTTGAATTTGTTCTTCTGTAAGCTCTGGTTTCGGCTCCACTTTTCCGCCACGTTGTGGAGGACGATTTCCGCCTGGCCCACCTGGTCTGTTGCCTCCGCCTTGGTAGCGATTTCCGCCTGGTCCACTTGGGCCACTAGGACCACCTGGTCTACCTTGACCGCCTTGGCCACCTTGACCTTGCTGACCACCGCCTTGTTGACCTGGAACAACTTTAGCTATTCTCTTACGCTTACGTTTCTTCTTTTCTTCTTCAGAAAGTGCGTTTTTATCTTCTTTCTTAGGTCTTGATGGCTTAGTTGGTAATTCGATTTTACCAAGTACTGTAACACCCTCAAGTTTTTGGGCTGTAGCCCTCATGAATTCAATTTCTACTGGCTTGACAGGTTCGTCTACCTTAGGAGCATCAGGCTTAGCAACCGGAGCAGCAGGTGCCTTTGGCGTTTCTTGAGCTGCCTTCGCAGCTTTTTGAGCTTGAGCATCAGCTTCGGCTTTCTTATTTGCAGCTCTTTTGGCCGCAGCAGCAGCTTCATCAGCCTTTTGCTTTTCAGCTTGTTCTTTTCGCTCGTCCGCTTTTTTCTTTGGACGATTGCTCTTTACAGAACTCAAATCGATTCTTCCTAATACAGTCGGCCCGCCAGCGTTTTCAGACATTTCTGATTCTGACAGTGGCTCCATCTTAGGCGCAGTAGATTCCTTTACTGGTGGTTCAGGTGCCTTTTCTTCTTTGGCAACTTCTGGTTCTTTTGCTGGTTCTGCTTTTTGAACTTCAACCTCAGGTTCTGGTGCTTTCTCTGCAACTGGCTCAGGCTTAACTGGCGTTGGAGGTGGTTGAACCGCAGCTGGCTCTGTCACATTGTGGCCACCTACATTTTTTATCAGCACTTCTTCCTGCTCAGGAATTTCGCGTTCCTCAGGCTTCTTTTTATCTTCTAAAGTGATGGTTTCCCTAACCACTTTAGTTTGCGCAAGTTCCTCAGACTGTTGCTTTCTAGCTCTGTCTGGCGCGAATGCATGTACAAGAAGATCGTAAGTTTCCTTCTCGATCTTAGTGTTGGGACGAGGTTCAACGTCAATCCCCTTCCCGCTGAGGAAGTCGATTACCGAATTCATCCCAACGTTCAGTTCTTTGAGTGCCTTACTTAATCTTATTGGTGCGCCTTCTGCCATAAATAATAATTCGAATCTCGTTATAAATATATTGTCTCTTGAGGTTTATTCAAATTCTGATTTCAGAATCCCTACAATCTCTTTGATTGTTTCTTCCTCAAGATCTGTTCTCTTCACTAGGTCTTCAACCGACAGTTCGAGAACACTTTTTGCTGTATCACAGCCTATTGCTTTCAATTCATCGATAATCCAACTATCGATTTCATCTGCAAATTCTTCTAAGTCAACATCTTCGTAATCTTCTTCAGATTCACGGAAAACATCAATCTCATATCCAGTTAGTTTACCAGCCAATTTTATGTTGTGGCCGCCTTTACCAATGGCAAGCGATACTTGATCTGGTTTTAAGAATACGCTTGCAGTAGCTTTTTCATCATCTAACTTAATATTAGTGATTTTTGCTGGACTAAGCGCTCTTTGAATGAAAAGAGAAACATTGGAAGTGTAATTAATGACGTCAATGTTTTCGTTTCTAAGTTCACGAACTATACCGTGTATTCTAGAACCTTTCATACCAACACAAGCTCCTACTGGATCAATACGATCATCATAAGACTCTACGGCTACTTTGGCTCTTTCTCCTGGTTCGCGAACGATCTTCTTAATGGTGATTAAACCATCAAATATTTCAGGAACTTCCATTTCAAACAATCGCTCTAAGAAAACTGGTGATGTTCTGGAAAGAATAATAACTGGATTTGCATTACGCATATCCACCTTACTCACCACTGCACGCAACGTATCACCCTTCTTAAAGTAATCTGAAGGAATTTGTTCAGATTTTGGAAGAACAAGTTCATTGCCTTCGTCATCCAAAACTAAGATTTCTCTTTTCCAGATTTGATAAACTTCACCTGTGATGATGTCACCTACTCTGTCCTTATATTTCTTGTAAATACTGTCTTTTTCAAGCTCTTGGATCTTACCAACCAAGTTTTGACGCATTGAAAGGATAGCTCTACGACCGAAATTTTCGATTTTCAATTCCTCAGATACTTCTTCACCAATTTCAAAGTCAGGCTCGATTTTAATCGCTTCTGCATATTCGATTTCAGCGTTGTCATCTTCAGAAAAACCATCTTCTACAATGATTCTGTTTCTCCAAATTTCAAGGTCACCCTTATCAGGGTTGATAATAATGTCGAAGTTCTCGTCTGTTTCAAATTCCTTTTTGATCATTCCTCTGATTACATCCTCGAGGATGTGCATCATGGTAACACGATCAATGTTCTTGAACTCTTTAAAATCCTGAAACGACTCAATTAATTCATCAGCATTCATAGCCGCAATTGTGTTTACTTAAATGATATAACAATTCTCGTCTCTTTGACGTTTTCCCAATCTAAAATTTCTTCTCGAATGGGCAATTTTTTCTTTTTCGAAGCTGGCAATTCCAGCACAAGTTGCTCATCTGCACTCTTAATAACCCCTTCAAGCGTATTGCCATCTTTGGTAATAAGTTCCACTTCTCTGCCAATATTTTTAAGGTATTGACGGTGATGTCGCAAAGGGCGATCGAGCCCCGCAGAAGAAACTTGAAGTGCAAAATCTTCTTCTTCTCTATCAAGGCTTGATTCGATGTGACGACTAATACTTACACAATCGTCTATCGTAATCCCTTGATCACCATCTAGTTCTACAGAAACCTTGTTTCCCAACCCCACTTTTACATCTACGATAAAAAAAGAGGTGTCTACAATTTTCTCTTCAACCAAATCTTTTATTTTCTGCTCTGAAATCATCAAATTTTCCCGCAAAAAAAAGAGGGGATTATTCCCCTCGCTTTTCATTTAACGGTGCAAATATACAGTAAGTTTCTAAACTTAAAACCTACTTCACCAATATCCCATCTTTATAGAACATTTGATTCAGTATTTTACCATCGTCATCGTAATTAACCACTTTACCGTGTGGCTTTCCATCTTTATAGTTACGCTCACCTATGAGCTTGGTTGTTTGATTCCACATTAGGCTTTTGCCGTCAAGCAAATCCATCTTGTAAGTTTCTTCGCGCATTTTGGCGCCATGTTCAAAGTAATAGGTGCATTTACCATTTTTTGCTCCTGCGGAATAATCGCATGCATAATCCATGTTTCCTGATTCAAAGAAATATTCCCAATGACCATCTTTAAGCCCGTCTTTATATGAGCCTATTTCTCGTGTTTTTCCATTTAAGTAGCCAAATTCCCATTTGCCTGTTTTTTCACCATTATCACGAACGCCTGTATAATTCATTTGACCATTCTGAAACCAACCTTTCCAGTCGCCATTCATTACACCATCTTTAAACGTGCCTTCATCTTTCATTTGACCGTTGTCATACCAAGATTGCCAAAGGCCTTGCTCTTTGCCTGATTCAAAGTCACCTTCTTGAAGCAGTTTTCCAGTTTCAAAATAATAAACCCAATGACCATCTTTTAAATCGTTTTTATAAGAACCTATTTTCCACTTAGCACCATTCTTATAAAACATTTGCCACTCACCTTCTCGCTTATCTTTCTCAAATCGACCTTTACTTTCTAGGCTACCGTCATCAAAATAATAAACCCAATCACCGTGCTGCATTCCATCTACAAACTGCCCTTGCATGTATTTGGTGGCATTGCTGTTATACCACAACCAATCGCCTGACTTGAATCCATTTTTGTAATTACCGTCAACACTCAACTGACCGTTTTGATACCAGTTTTTATACGGTCCATCAAGCTCGCCATTGCTGTAATTGATCTCTTTCCAAAGCTTACCATCGTCATAATAAAACTGCCATTTTCCAATACGAAGCCAATTCTCAAGATTGCCTTTTTCTTTCAAATTTCCAGAAACACCGTAGTATTCGGCTTCGCCTGTGGCCACTGAATCTACAATAGTCAGAATCGACTCAACAGGACCTTCTTCATGATAGTTGAATAATTTTCCGTTTCCGTTTTTTAGTGTTTGCTCTAATTTTTGATTCCAGCCATTAACAGGTTTTTGTTGTCCTTTTTGATAGTAAACTTCCTTCCACAAATCACCTTCAGGAAACCAATATTTCCAAGAACCATCTTGAATATCATAATCATACTGCCCTATTGAGGCAGTATTTCCGTTTGCATACCAAGCCTTGAAAGTGCTATCTCTAAAACTAAACAAGCGACCATCTTGAAAGAAGAGTTTAAAAAAGCCTTCTGTCGTTTTCTGCCCGTTATCAAACCAATAAGTCACTTTGCCGCTTAGCAAGCCATTATTGAAATTTGATTGCTCTTGTTTTTTTCCGTTTTTATAGTAATAAGTCCATTCTCCGTGCTTTTTACCATAGAGAAAATACCCTTCGCTAAACTTTAACTTATGATCATTATCATAAAAATCTTCGTAATGCTCCAGCCCATCCGTGGGTTTGTCTTGAGTAAAAGAGCTAAAAGAAAGCGCTGAAACTAGCGCTAAGGTGAACATGGCTTTCATAGCATTCAAAACTATCTGTGACGGTTAATTATTGAGTAAAACAGTGAGAAAGTTTTCAAGGCGAGATGTTAACTCAAAAGACGCTTTACAGTTACATGGTTAATACTTTCTTTGCAAAAATTTTGATTTATGGAAAAAGCCTACGTTAAGCAGACCATTTCTGATGGTATTGCAACCATTGAATTTTTTCACCCACAAAGCAATTCGTTACCTGGTCACATTTTAAACTTGCTCGCAGAAACGATAACCGAAGCAGGCAAAGACGATGCTGTAATTGCGGTTGTGCTTAGATCGGGAGGAGAAAGAGCATTTTGTGCTGGCGCCAGTTTTGACGAATTAATTGCTATTGAAACTGAAGCCGAAGGGAAAGAATTTTTTAGTGGCTTTGCTAAGGTGTTGAATGCAATGCGCACATGTCCTAAATTCATTATAGGCCGCGTGCAAGGCAAAACTGTTGGTGGCGGAGTTGGCGTGGCTTGCGCAATGGATTATTGCTTTGCAACCAAACATGCATCTATAAAATTGAGCGAATTGGCCGTAGGAATCGGTCCATTTGTAGTGGGCCCAGCTGTGGAACGAAAAGTTGGAAAAGGTGGTTTCAGTGAGCTTGCCATAGGCGCGACAGAATGGCGAGATGCGCAATGGGCTCAAAACAAAGGAATGTATAGCGAAGTGCATGAATCATTAGAAGAAATGGATGCCGCAATTGAAGCCTTCATTCAAAAAGTAAAAACATTCAACCCAGAAGCTATGGCAGAAATGAAGAAAATCTTTTGGGAAGGCACCGATCATTGGGCAAGCCTGCTTACTGAACGTGCCTTAATTAGCGGAACCTTAGTGCTTTCTGATTTCACCAGAAATGCGATCAATAAATTTAAAACCAAATCTTAATTATTAAACACCCTCCCTCAATGAAAAAGTATTTCATCTTTAGTGCTGCACTATTTATGTTCGGTGCTGCGGCTGCTCAAGATTCTGCAAAAGTAGAATCGCCCTGGAAAAAAGGCGGATTATTGGGCCTTAACTTCTCTCAAACATACCTTAGCAATTGGCAAGGTGGTGGTCAAAATGCTATTAACGGTACTGTACTACTTAACGCTTTTGCTAACTATAAAAAAGGTAAGTGGACTTGGGACAACACTGTAGATGCTGCTTATGGTTTAACAAGACTTGGAGAAGAAGGCGTTTTGCAAAAAACAGATGACCGAATCGAAATCAACTCAAAAGTGGGCCACGAAACTCCAGTGGTAAATACTTATTGGGCTGCGATGCTAAATTTCAAGACACAATGGGATGCTGGTTATGACTATGGTCAAACCCCAAGTCCTTTGATTTCGAATCCATTTGCTCCTGCATATATTATTGCTGGTTTGGGTATTGATTACAAGCCAAGCAAAAACTTCAGCGCATACATTTCACCTGTAACTAGCAAAACCACTATCGTAAATAATCAACGGTTGGCTGACGCTGGTTCTTTTGGGGTAACTCCAGCTGTTTACGATGACGCTGGCGTAGTGGTAACATCTGGTGAAATAATTAGATCTGAAGTCGGTGGATTCTTGAAAATGCAATACACAAAAGATTTAATGACCAACGTAAAGTTGACTACAAAACTTGACTTGTTTAGCAACTACTTAAACAATCCACAAAATATAGATGTGAATTGGGAAACGCTTATTGGTATGAAAATCAATAAATTCTTATCTGCAAGCTTAACCACCAACTTGATTTATGATGACGACATTAAATTGGCCTATGACAATGATGGTGATGGTATAACAGACGGAAAAGGACCTCGCGTTCAGTTCAAAGAAGTGTTTGCACTTGGCCTTCAATTCCAATTTTAATCATTGAGTGGAGTATATAAGAAGTTTCGTACTTCTTTACTCGCTTCAAAAGCCTCAAAAAACTGATCTAAAAGTTGATCGCTGTAAAGCATATCAGGATTTAGATCGGTAAAATAATAAAACTGTTTATTCGCGATAAGCGGCTGGGTTTCTTGAATTTCTGCAAATTCGGGAGCTAGCCGCTTATTTTTTTCTCCCTTTATCTCGCCAAACCATTTTTTAAATGCTGCACCATTAATGACAGATTCAAACTCTTTGGTGTTGTATAAAATCTCTTGACGAATGGCTTGTAGTTGTTCTTTTTCGGGTTGGTAGACGCCACCATAAACACGAACATGTCGTTCTCCAATTTCAAAATAAATACCAGTATCGGCCATTCCACCCTTTCTGCCTCCTGCCCCAACTATGGCCGACATTTGGGTTTTGTATGGTGTTTTCTCTTTCGAAAAACGGATATCTCTGTTTATTCTAAATACAGCGTCTTTTGCTTCAATCTGACATTTTGGATCAAACAGCTGCATACGTTCAATAGCATCAGAGACAAATTGATAAAATGGCTTTTTTACATGCGTTTCGTAACGTGATTTATTCTCATGAAACCAATCTCGGTGATTGTTTTGTTTCAATTCTTTGAAAAATGCTTCATATTCTGGGGTAAACCACGCCATAACTCTTCGTTTATCAATGTTTGAGTAGTAACAGCAAGAATAATAAATTGTTATCGCGAAAGCACGATTCTGAAGGTAGTGCCTTGCCCAATTTCTGATTTTAGCACAAAGATTTTACCGTTATGGTATTCTTTGATAATGCGCTTACTGAGCGATAATCCAAGTCCCCAACCGCGTTTTTTAGTTGTAACGCCAGGCTGAAAAATGGTTTTGAAACTTTTGGAAGAAATTCCCTTTCCAGAATCGGTTACATCAATATAAACTTTGGTTCCCATGTCTTTTACTTCAACATGCAATGAACCCTTGCCTTCCATCGCGTCAAGCGCGTTTTTGATGAGGTTTTCAATCACCCATTCAAACAATGAATAATTCATGGTGACCACCACACTCGAACTAGGGAAATCGGTTGAAAAATCCACATTTTTTCCATTGCGATGTTTGAAATACGAAACTGCTTCACGCAATAGCGGAAGCACATCTTCATCCACCAAATCGGGTTGCGAACCAATTTTACTGAATCGATCAGTTACTACTTGCAAACGCGCCACATCTTTTTCCAACTCTTGCGCAATCATCAAGTTTTTTGGATCTTCTTTCAGCAACTCAACCCAAGCAAGCATACTAGAAAGTGGTGTTCCTAATTGATGTGCCGTTTCTTTGCTCATCCCAACCCAAACTTGGTTTTGTTCAGCCTTTCGAGCGGTGCTAAACAGCAAGTATGAAATCAAAATAAACAAGCCAACCACACCAATTTGCGCCAGCGGATAATACGTGAGTTGGGTCAACAAATACGAATCTTCATAATACACATAAGCCTTGCTGCCATTTATTTCCACTTCCAGAGGTTCATGCTGCTCAGCCATTAGGTCAAGTTTTGCTTGAAGCTCGGTATCATTGTCCAATATTGACTTAGAAACATTGCCCGATTCTATGACACTTCGCGTGGCAGAATCCAACAGTATAAGCGGGCTTGATGCTGCATTAAGCATCAATTCAGAAATGAAGGATTGTTGTAAGTCGGCAAATGTGGTTTTCAATTCAGAGAACAAGCGCGAATCCTTGTAGTGCAGGTAAACCCGAGAATTTCCGTAGTAAACAATCTCAATAGGATCATACTGCGAATTCATGTCGGCAAGCTGCTCTATCAAGAAGTCATCTTCATCCACATTTTCAGGAATATCAATGTTTCTATGCGAAGTGATTTTTCCGTTTTTGTCCGTAAGTATCACAGGAACTGTAGTATTATCGTTCAACACATTGAGCGCAAAGCTCACATCTGTGATATCTGGTCGAGCCAAATATTTGGTGGCCTCTAAGTAGAGTTCAATCTTTTTTCGTTCGCCTTTTTGAAGTTTTTCAAACAACTTGCTAGTGTATTGCACCAATGCCGAACGCTTCTTAATGGCTGTTGCCCAAATTTCAACCTTGCTGCGTTCTTCCTCTGCAACCTTGTCTACCAAAGACTTAGTATAATAAAGCGAAACACCTACGATTACAAGTGCTACAGCAAACAACCCGAGTTTCCAACGCTGCTTTTGAGAATAAATATTGAATTTGTTTGCCATCTGAGTTTACGAAGTAAGCAATTTGTTTGTGCTAGAAATCATCATCTTCAAATTGACCTTCTTTCAGCTTTTTCTTGTCCGTTTCGGTTTTCTTCATAAATCGATTCAACGGATTTTTATCTTCTTTCTGATTGTTCTGTTTTGGTGCTGGGTCAGCATTTTGTGTCTTAGTTTCTGTGCCTGCTTCCGCATCAAACTCAATCTTAATCACTTCCTCTTTTGGTTGTTCAGGAGCTTTGGCATTGGTATCGTTTTTAAAAACTCCAAAATCTTCTTTCAAAATGCCTTTCACTTCGTTTTTCTCTTTCGAAAACTTGTCTTTGATCGAAAATTTAAAATCTGTTTTTACTAAGTCTACCTCAAAGTCATCCGTTGTACCCTTCATGGTCAAGTACATACGGGTTTTACCCGCGTTATCACGTTGCACATATTCGTTGTAGGGTTCTTTTCGATTTTTTAGTTCAAGTACATCGCTCAAGGCGAAATCCATGGCATAATCAATCTCGTTGTCAAACGTGTGTGTTCCGCTCACATTCAGGTCTACAGCCGAAGATTTTATTTCCATTTGAGGAATAGAAATCACTCCGTTGCGAATACTGATTTGATTGGTAAGTGTGGCAAATTGAACATTAGAAAGGCGTTTTTTCAATTCGTCAGCCGAAACAAACAAACGCAACATGGGCTTTTGTTTGATATAGTCTGCCACATCAACCAATGGCTTAAAACCAATCAAACCGCCATTTTTAATCTCTAAATCTACCGAAGCCATCATGGTTTTGGTTTGAATATTAAACGTTGAATCGCAAAACGCTTGAATCTGAATATCCACATCAGCAATGCCTTGAAGTACTTCGGCAGTCACAAAATCTTGCTCAAAATTGTCGAAGGTTTCAAACATGGTTTTAATGTTTACCCCGCTCAAGGCGAAATCAGACTTAAAACCAAACTGATTTTCAGCAAAGCGATACAATCCTATTTTGCCTTGCATATTTCCCTCCTGACTTAAAAAATGTAAGCTCGAAGCTTCGGCCTTGAACGAATCCATCACCAAACGGCCGCTGATTTCGTTGGCAACAAACTTTCCCTTTTTAAAGGATTGAGCCACTATTTGCAAATCCCAGCTTTCACGGCTTGGAAAAGCAACCACAACACTGGTTTCACCCGTTTCTTCTACTTCTCGTGTTGGAAAAAGCTCACCCAAATCTATGGTTCCAGCCACAATCTGACCTTTTACCTTGAGTGCACCAGCTTGCGTAAACAGGTAATCTAAAAAATGATCTGCTCTACCCGATAGCTCAATGCTACAGTCATTAATCTTACCCACATACTCATTGATTTGTAGCGCATTATTGACAATGCTGAAATCTGATTTTTCAATGGTATAAACACGTTCATCGTTTTTAAGCTTAATCCTAGCATCAGAAATTTGAATGTTTCCATCTGCCTTTGCATTCAAAAAATCTCGTGGTTGAACAGAATCAGGATCGTTGATCGTAGTTTCTATGTGCGCTTTTAAGGCAATATTCCCAGAACCTTCGTCCAATGCTTCGATATTAAAAAACTCTCGCAAACCTTCCAAATCTGTATTAAAGTTTGCATCACCAACAATACTTGGTTTATTGAAGTTTTGAATGGAAGCTGCACCCGAAAACGGATCGTCATTCAAATTGCCTTCAAGGTTTTCGAGCACCAACTTCGTGCTTTCTGACCGCTTTTGCTCGCCATTATCAATACTTCCTTTACCCGAAAGTTGACTCAATTCCCAGTTGCTGCCTTTTCTTGAAATACTTGCATTTTCGAAAGAAAAAGCAGCTACTATTCGCGGGTTTTCGGTTTTACCAAACACGCCTTTCAAGGTGGCGTCAAAGGCCAAA
>CAZWXC010000003.1:0-25586 GCA_964637935.1 uncultured Flavobacteriales bacterium
TCACTATCAAAAATGCTTGAGAATGGGCTTGCAACAATATCGCTCGAAACTAATGGATCGGTGTTGTATTCCAAAACACCTTTTAAATCTGTTTCGCTGGCAGTTTTCATTGCTGCGTTTATTTCTTCAGCAGTAGCATCTTTTTCAAGCTCAATAATCATGTCTACGCATGAACCTGTGATCACTGGCACTCGGTATGAACCACCAGTGATTTTACCTTTCAAATCAGGAAATATTAAACCCAATGCTTTTGCTGCGCCTGTAGATGTGGGTACAATATTTACGGCTGCAGCGCGGCCTCTGCGAGCATCGCTGTGAAAACTATCGTTGATTCTTTGATCTGCGGTGTAAGCGTGAATCGTGTTTAAATAACCTCTTTTTATCCCGAAATTATTTTCCAATACTTTGATCAATGGCGCAGAACAGTTGGTAGTGCACGATGCATTTGATACAATTTTCGGATTGTTTTCAAGGAGGTTGTCATTTACTCCGAGTACTATGCTTGTAATGGCAGCATCGCCTACTGGATAAGAAAGCACCACTTTTTTAGCACCAGCTTTTAGGTGGCCTTCGGCCTTTTCATACGTTTTGAATAACCCTGTGCAGTCAACAACTACATCTACATTCAGCGCGGCCCAAGGCAATGCTTCTGGGTTTCTTTCTGATGAGTATGCAATGGATTGGCCATCAACATGTATGGTGTTGCCTTCAACGGTGAGCTCTTTTCCTAATCTGCGATAAACAGAATCGTACTTAAGTAGTTGAGCTATAGATGATACATCTGTCAGATCATTCAACGCAACGATTTCAACATCCGTTCTATCAAGTAGTATTCTGAACGTGGTTCTACCAATTCTTCCTAATCCGTTTATTGCAATTCTTGTTTTTGACATAATGATATCTGCTTGTTTTAGCGAATGTATGAAAAAGACTTAGTGTAAAAACTACACTAAGTAAAATGATTGTTATTATTTCACATTGCTTCAGCTAGCAAGATAGCCTGTTAAATCAACTTTTGTAGACTATTTCCTTAAACATTTTCAAGGTAAAAAGACCAAATTCCTTGATGTTTGACAAACATTTTCTTACCAATTTTTGAATACTAATACGAGCTTGGTTTGCGATTTTTCATTCCTGGGATGGTTTCAAAATCGGGTAGTGAAGTGGGCATTTCTTGAAATTTTGAGATGTCGTTCAAGCTTTTCATAAAGGCAATTACATCTTTTATTTCGTTTTGGGTCAAGCCCAAATGTGCATCGGGCAAGGTTTGATTTGGAACGTTTAAGCCCAAGCCAGCGCCACCACCATTGTTATAAAACCACATTATTTCTTCTAGCGAGTTGAATGCGCCATTGTGCAAGTATGGCCCAGTGAGTTCAATGTTTCTGATGGTTGGCGTTTTGATAGAAAACATGAAATGTTCTGCATGCTCACTTCGTTTGCCATTAGCAAAGCGGCCAAGGTCATTGTCAAGCGTTGGGTTTAGCGAATCTGGAGCCGCAAGCACGCCAAGCACTTCGCTTTCGGTGTCGTCATAAAAAGGCGGAACAATTCCACTAAAGTTTGGTGCGAAATGGCAAGTTCCACAAGCAGCTTTTCCCATAAAAATGTTGAATCCATTTTGCGCAGATGCACTCAATTCTTCGCTTTCGCCACGAATAAATTGATCAAAAGGGCTGTCCCAGCTTACAAGTGATGATACATAAGCGGCCAATGCACTCTGAATGGTGTGTGGTTTTATTGCGTCAAGCATACCTGGATATGCAACTTTAAATAGATCTCGGTAAGCCTCACTTTTTTTCAGTTTCTCGGCTAGTTCTAAAGGCTTTACATTGAATTCTAAAGGGCTCACCATTACATGTTCGGTTTGCTTTTCTAGACGATCTGCACGTAAATCATGAAAATATGCACCCGAAAACAAGGCATTTACGAGTGTTGGTGCATTTCGGGCAACTTCGGTACTTTGATCATTGCCCAAGCTTTTAGCTTTGCCGTCTGTAAAAGCTAATTCTGGATGGTGGCAACTGCTGCAAGAAAGGCTATTGTTGGCCGAAAGCGCTGGATCAAAAAAGAGGAGTTTACCTAGTTCAAGTTGTTCCTTATACTGCGATTGAATATCCGTTTTTAGAAAGAATTTTTTGTTGAGGAGATTGATGTCAAAAAGTGAAGTGGCGTTGTAGTTGGTTGCGATGGGCGAAGAGTTGGTTTCTGACAATGTTTCAATGCCTAGATCTCTATGAATTTGATAAAGGATTTTGAAGATTGGATCGCTTACATTTTTGATAAATGATAGTCTATCGAATGTATTGAAATCAGCATTTGCTAGCTGTTTTTGTCCTTTTTCAAAAAGGTAGTTTACTTGGTCGGCCGGTGCCTTGCCAGCTAAAGTGGCATAATGCATGGCGGGTGATTTCATAGCAGTGAAGCTTACTGCAATTTCTGCAAAGCAACTGTCGGTATTTGCAGGGTTTTCAAAACCTGTAATGCCAAGTGTTGCGATTCTTAGAATTTCGAAGCGCATGGCTTCAATTATATTTCGATCATAAATTGCAACGCGTGGGTGGTATAAAATGAGTTGATCAAGGTTTCGAGCAAGCGATTGATTGATGGTTTTCAGATCGTTCCAGTTGGTTTCTTCATCATAAAGCAACTCTTCAAGCCGCTGTAAGCCTTGTGGTTCAAACACATTCAGGTCAGCTACTTTTTTTTCGATCTGCGGAAGCGGTGCTCCATTAACAAAGCTCTTGATGGTAGAATGATGGTAGTATTCAAGAATGAATTCGCTGCTTTTATAATGCCTTTTAGCTTGGTGAAAAGCCTTTTTAGCGAGCAATAAATCTTCATCTGTGATGGCTTTTTCTAATTGCTTCAGAGCACTTTTCACGGAAGTGAGACTTGCTTGGCTTTTTTCTTTTTGCGCAAGCAAAAATGAATTTTGCGAAGGGCTAAAACCTGCACTAACGATGAAAATGAAGGCGAGCGTGAAAACTAGTTTTGATAAAAGCGATTTCATACTTGAAAGTGAGTTAACTACAAAAAGCCCGCAGATTTTGCGGGCTTTCGTTGAATTATAAAAGGTTGAAAAAGGATTACTGAACAATCAGTTTTTTGCTAACACCATTGGCGTTTTGAACAAAGTAGATGCCTGCTTCAAGATCAAGAATATCGATGCTTGAAACCTGACGCTCAACTCTGATTCTTTTACCGCTTGCATCATAAATAGCGATGTCTTGCACTTCGTTGAAGTAAAGCACACGTGATGCAGGGTTAGGATAGATTGAGAACTCGTTCTCGTTAAATGCTGGTTTTTCGAAAATCGAAGTAGGAATTTGATCCCAACCTGTTAAGGCGATGGTTAATGAGTGATTGTATGGATATACATTAGAACCAGCTGGGTGTTGTGAATTGAACAACAATGTTTTGCCGTCAGGTGTAGAAGTGGCTCCTGTGATTTCAGCACCAGTTGGCACAACTGCAATGCGCACTAAATCATCATAACTTGGAGTAGCAATGTCAAGATCAAGCATAAACAATTCGCAAGTAGAGTTATTTACTTCTGCTGGTACACGACCATACGAACGACCATTCAAGTCTTCACAAATCAAGAGGTAATCTTTTTCATTGATGGTGATTGAACTCAAACCGTCAGGGTTAGACAAATGCACGTTAGGATATTGACCTAATCCTGTAGATTCTGCCAAATCAGGCCCTCCTTCTATTAGCACACTTATATTGTCTGTGGCTAAATCAAGTTTTACCACGCGGCCGTAGTAATCAACATAGCTAGTACTATCTGCTCCAGTACCTTGAGCTGCAGCTCTTGCTAAGTGGTGTGGTGCATGCACAGCACCTGATTGATGCTCGTCTTTCCAGCTATTACCTGGGTTATCTCTACCTGTTTCTGTAAAATAAACAGCATTTGTTTTTTCGTTGAAAAGAACCCATTCCACACGGTTAAACATAGTAGCTCCAGCTGCAACAGCTTGCGACTTGTAGTTTAGCATGTTGTCTAAGTTGGTGTTGTCAATTTCTACCCATTTGTTAGCATCATCATGCTTGTAAACATAAAGTTTACCTGTAGTGAAGTCGCCTGCATTGTCAGCAACAAACTTTGAAAGCCATCCTGGAGTTCCGTCTTCACCAAGATAAACAGTTTTGTTATCAGGCAATATGCAACCACCTTCAAAACCTTGGCGACCCCAATTGTATTGCTTTCTGATTGCCACTGCTTCTCTTGGATCAATTTCAACCATCCAGTTTACGTTTTGAAACTTTTGAATTGTATCTCCATTAAAACCGGGGAATCCTGCTGGTGCAGCTTGTCCGTTTACAGTTCCAGTTCCAATTACGAAATCAGAAATATCACGGTCTGCAATGCTACCATTGTTAGACCTAAACCACTCTTCTGCAGTCCAAATTCTACCATCAAAAGAACTCTGAATACCACCGCAGTTCATACCTGTTTCGCCAACGGTATTTACGAAATCTACTGCGAAAAACTTACCTGTTCTTCCATCAGCAAGGGTTTGATCCATTATGATTAATGTGTCATTATTAGGATCGCGCTTCACTCGAAAAGCCGTCATACCTCCACCATCACCAATATGATCATCCTGAACGATCATTTCATGATTCACAGATATCCAGCCTAGGCTGTTGTCTGTTTCGTCTGCTGTAAAACCAATGAAATCATGCCATTCTTTTGCTGGATAGGATCCTGCTGGATTGCCATACGTAGCATTGGTTTCTACATTATGTACACCACCTATAAAAAGCATTTGCTTTGTAAGTGGAGATTCGGGTACCATTACCTCATCGGTAATATAGGTTGGGTCAATGCTTGGGTCAAAATTGACTTGAGCTTGTGTGCTTATCGCAGCTGTTATCGCTAAGGCCGATAAGTAAATTTTTTTCATGTCGTCAGATTTATTTTGACAACAAAGGAACCTGCGACATATTAGCTTTAGTGCATGGTTTGTATTAGTACTTGGTTAAAAATATCAAAACCTTTCATTTTTTAAAACATTGAAAATCAGAATATAACATTGAATAGGGTTATTTCGAGTTTTATAGAAACATCTTCGAAAATGGTCTAAACTGCGAGTGGATCGTGAAGCTATTTTTACCATTGTTAGCAATGGGTAAAATCAGTTGAAATACAAAAGCCCATAAATCGATGATTTACGGGCTTTTGGGTGTGTGTTAACTTTTGCTTAATCTGCTAAACCTTGTTTCCTTTTGCATATCGAAGCTGCTTGTTTTCGCGGTATTCACGTTTTAGCTTAAAACTTACAAAGCAGCGTTCGCTACCAGCGTTGGTGAAATAAGTCATTCCTCCATAATTGATTTTTCCTCGGCCATCTTTCCAAGATATGGCTTGTAACTTATAAGTGTCAGAAGCGCTGCTTGTTCCAAAAATCAAATACTTGTTGTCGTCTGGCTCAAAACTTACAGCAATGCTTCCATTTTCTAGTTTTTTAACCACTTTTCCGGGTGTATCAGCTTTTATAACCACTTGGTCAAGCTCTTTGCCGGTGCTTAAACTTAAGGTTCCTTTCTCCGTTTTTTTGTCTTGTGCTACATTTTCATAGCGGGTCAACACGATGTCTTGACTGTTGTAAAACTGAATTTTAGTAAGATCTTCATTCGAGATCTGATACTTATTAATCGTGCCTGTGTTTAGTACATACTTGGTAGCACAGCTGGTGCTGATCAATGCAATAATTGCAAATCCGATAAGGGTTTTCATAATGCTGAAGATTTAGGTGTTTGATTTAGCAAGTATTGAGCCAAATGCTTTAAGTATACAACAAGTTGCATCCACGCAAGTCACTGTGGTCTAATCGGCCTTCTACTTTAAAGGTGCCATCGGGTCTCACAATGCCAATATCGCGCGTTTGAATAAACGCACAGCTGTGGTAGTTTGCTAAGTCTATAAAAGCAAGTAGGCCGCGTTTGCCTGTAGCTTGTATTTCAAAAGGATCGCTTACATCAGTAGTGAAGGCGCGCATCCATTTTGGTGCGGTAAACCATTCGCCATCTTTTGAATATCCTTGACTAAGCAACTCGGTCATGCCATATTCTGAATGAATTTCGCTGTTTGGAAATCCTTTTCTAATGGCCGCATGTAATTCTGGTCGGGTCAATTCTTGTCTACGACCTTTCATACCACCTGTTTCCATAATGATGAGTTCGGGGAAATCAATTTTGTGTGCTTCCGAAAAATCGAGTAGGGCGTAGCTTACTCCAAAAAGCAGCGTTGGTTTTTTGTCGGCACTCAATGCTTGCAACAGTTGAAGAAGCTTTTCTGGTTGATGCAGCACAAATTGAGAATCGGACTTGGTGTATTGCATGAAATCTTCCACCATAAATACTAAAGAAGATTCTCCATTTTCTAAGTAAGATGGTAATAGCGCTAGCAAATTGTAATTACCTAAAGAACCGTATAAGTGTTCAAAATGATGCTTGCTCGTAAACTGATAAAGTGATTTATCAAAAACGTAATGCGTTGATCTGCCAGTGGCTGTTGTGCCGCTACTTTTGAAGGTCAGTTCTTCAGTGAGCTCGCAACTTACACGTTGGTTTTTGAAAAGTTCGATAGGAAGAAAGGTTGTTTCGTTTGCGCTTAAACGATTCGTGTTTTGCAGAAATGAACGATAGACCGCATTTTTTTCTACTTGATGCGCAAATACTTCTTTAACAAAAGACTTGAAGTCATCGTCTGTATGTAAAGCCGATAATCGGTTTTCAATCTGTAATTTCGAACTCAAGTGATGCGAATAAATATTAAACTATCGGGTTCAAAAGTAATGGCTGCAAGCATGATGCTGCTGGGCTTTTATGCTTGTAAACGCGAAACATGCGAAGAGCCAGCTCCAACCCTCACGTTTGACACCATTTTTTATCAAATTACTTCTGATGCAGATTCGCTTACGCTGCGTACTCAGTTTACTGATTGTCAGGGTGACATTGGGTTTGAAAATGGTTCAGGAGATTTCGACATCCAAACTTATTTGTATGAACAAATAAATGGTCAGTGGTTTTTATTCGAACCAGACTCTGGCCAGAACATCGCCTTTTTCTCAAAAATTCCTTTTAGCGAGAAAGTGAATACCGATAACAAGTTGGTAGGTACGTTAGAGCAAAAATTCGGGGCAGTTCGTCAAAACAGTGATACCATTCGGTTTGAAACCAATATTTTGGACAGAGCAGGAAACAAAAGCAACGTGGTTACTACGCCCACATTTGTGATTCCTAATTAAACCTTTCCAGCAATAGCTCTATTGATCTGCATGATGTGATCACCAGCTTTTTCAAGTCCGCTGTATAAATCGTTGTAAATCATGCCGCTGTCTATATTGTAATTGCCGCGGCCCATGTTGTCAAGGTGTTCTTTGCGGATAGAGTCACGTAAGTCATTGATTTCTTTTTCCATGGCTTCGGCCTTTTTCAAATCAATGTCTTCGTATTTGTGCTCTAGGTTAAAGACCATGTTTTCAAATACTGAATCCAACAAATCGAACATCGATACTAAGTTTCTGCGTTGTTCTAATGTAAACCAAGCTTTTGTTTCAATCTTACGATCAAAGGTTCTAGACATTTGATAGAATATATCTCCTATCTGCTCTATTTCGCTTACAATGTCAAGCATGCTTCGCACTTTCAGGCTGCTAGATTCAGACAATTCGCCTTGCGATACGGTTAGCAAATAATCTGCAACTTCTACTTCAATGCGATCGGTAATTTCTTCGTATTTCTGAATTCGATCAAGCTTACTGCGCTGTTCGCGTTTTTCTTTTTCTGAAAGTAGTTCTTTCAAAAAATGGAGCATTCTGTGCGTGATTCCACCAAATTTCACCAATTCTTTTTGCGCTTCGATCAATGAAAGCTCTGGCGTATTCATAATGCCACCACCAATGTATTCGAGCGAAAAGTGTTCGTCTTCGTCTGTCTTGGCTTTTACCATTTTGGTAACTACATTGGCTATAAAGCCTACAAACCAGATTAGTATAGCTGTATTTACTACATTAAATGACAAATGAAACAGTGTGAGCGCCCATTTGGTAGCGGTACTATTTTCAGCAGATGGCATTCCCACCGAAGTAGTTGCCATATAGGAGTTGATGCCATCTAAAAAGAATGGAAACACAAAGAGCATCCAAGTAACCCCAACTAGGTTGAAAATTAAATGTGCACGAGCTGCTCGTTTGGCGTGAGCGTTTCCAATTAAGGCAGCGAGGTTTGCGGTGATGGTCGTACCAATGTTTTCGCCAAGCACAATAGCTGCTGCCATTTCTAGTGGCATACCCCGTTCGCACATGATTATAGTGAGGGCCATTGCAGCGGATGATGACTGTACAATTACAGTGAGTAGAGTTCCAATGAGCACAAATAATAAGGTAGAACCTATTCCATATTGTGATAAACCAACAAGAAACTCCAGCTGGTCTGGTGTAATAATGGGAACACTTTCTTTTAAGAAATCAAGACCCATAAACAGAACGCTGAAACCTATCAGTGTTTCACCTAAAGACTTGAGCTGGTTGTTTTTGAAAAACAACATGGGGAAACCGAAGGCAATCAGAGGTAGCGCGTAATCTGAAATACTGAATTTTGAAAATCCAAAAACTAGAATAAGAAAAGCCGTCATCGTAGTGCCTATGTTGGCACCCATAATTACCCCTATGGCTTGGCGCAACGTAAGTAATCCGGCATTTACAAAGCTCACAATCATTACCGTGGTGGCCGAACTAGATTGTATGAGCGCGGTGGTGATAAAACCAGTGAGTAATCCTGTAAAGCGGTTAGAAGTCATGGCACCTAAAATCTCACGCATCTTATTGCCTGCAACTTTTTGAATGCCCTCACTCATCATTTTCATCCCATAGATGAAAAGGCCAAGCGAACCTATTAATCTTAATATTCCGAACACTCCAAATGATTCTTCCATATCAGCCCTTAAAGCGAGCAAAAGTAGCCGCACTGACAGCTATGAAATGGGCATAGAGGTTAAGTAATGGTTAAATGCAAACGAACCGTTTTTGTTAATAGTTGGGCGAAAACACAGTGTTTGAGAGACTATTTTGAAATTTTTTTTACCGATCAAATTCTAATGTTAATTGAATGTTATGAGATTTGAAGCAAGGCATAGGGCATTGATAATGAGAGGGATGTTTTTAAATATCGAAGATCAGAGACATCTTTTTAAATTCATATTGACCTAATAAATAGGTAACATAAATGTTAAATTAGTAACATTAGCGTAACATTGAATAAATAATGTGTTAACTTTGATCAAAATTTAAACGTCATGAGATATCTATTATTAAGCATTTTGGTTTTGAGTATGCAGTTCGCAGTTGCTCAAACTGGAGAATCTCAATCAGTGACAAAGTTGGCAAACGGAGACACAAGAGTAGATGGAGTTGATCCTTTTGGAGCACAAGTATTAGTTGTTTACAATAAACTAAATAAGAAAGTATACCAAGAAAGAACTTACAACGGTGAAACAATGTTTGCCAAGTTTGAAGGTGGTAACCTGATTGAATACGGAACCTTATACCGACCAATGGTTGAAAACAGCCCTGTACCTAGCTTTAAGGTAGGCGGCAATTAAGTAAAACGTAGAAGCATAAAAAAAGGGTCGACATCATAAAGATGCCGGCCCTTTTTCGTTTCTAGATTTTAATTATTTTACGAGTGTAAATATTGTTTCCACTTTCGATGATTAAATAATACATTCCGCTTGAGAAATTATCAAGATTGAATTGATAGTCTGTTCCTTTAGGATTAGATATAATATTTTTCAGAAAAGTGATTCTTCCATCAGGAGTTGCAATTGAAAATTTCAATTCGCACTCTGTCTCGAATGCAATTTCACAGTTTAAATAATTCGAAGAAATTGGATTTGGGTATATAGTAATGCCATCAGAGAATACATTGTAAGGGGCATTATCGTACTGATCGAATTTATCAGATCCTAGGTAGTCTCTTCCAACAAGATCAGTATATGCTTTTGAATTACAAACATCTTCTGCACTCACAGGAGCTTGGAAAATGCCACAGTCAAAATGATTACTCTCTCCCCAATAATCGGTGTCATCAAATTCATATGTTAAATGATTATCAAAATGTGGATTGTTCGGTTCGCCAGATTCTAAACGAACATTCACTTTATAAAGGTTTGTATAGTAACCAACATTTCCATCTTCCGACACCAATTTAGCATATATTTTGAGCCACATTTTTGCTCCTCCTTGGTGAGAAGTATGTCTTAACATCCAATGACTCGAAGTTATACAACCAATATCAACAGGAGTCGTCATCCAATATTTGGCATAACCATCACCAAAGTCTCCAACCTCGTAGAACCCTTGTTCTTCTAGATTATAATCGCATACTTCTTCAGCCCCTAAGTTTGCTTGTAAAAAAAGTGAGGCTTTTATTTCAGATTTACCCATATCAAATCCGACAAACGGGTTAATTGAATACTCTAGCTCATCGGTGAATTTATATCTGAATTCTCTACAACCAGGATACTCTCCCACTTCACCATTCCAATCTGAGGCGTAAGTAATTTTGGGCATTTTGTTGAGGGAGAAAACTCCTAGTGGATTATTGTAATTAAGTTTGTTTGATAATGGACTATTCAGGTTGTCAGAGCCCGGAATACTTAAGACACTGTTAGAGATAACTTCAGTCCAATTGAGAGTATAATCTGATTCAATGTTAATGTCGAAACCAAGAGCTTTATAGCTATCAGATTCTTCAATATTTTCTTGTCCACTTGTTGCCAATAAGTCAGCTCTAGCTATGTAAGAACTTATGATTCCTGCATCAATTGAATTGCTCAGAGTCGAAGATACAGTTGGATGTGTAACCAATGTAACGTCAATTTTAGGTAGGCCAGAATTTAACGACTTATATGATGAAATATCGTACGTTTTAGAATCGGAATTAGCTTCACATTGGGTACCGTAAATAGCGTCCATTCCATAGTTATTTATCCAAGGTAAAGGAAGGTTATAAATATGATTGAAGGTTAATTGTGAGGGTTCTATTTTTCTTGTTTTTAATTCAAGGTAACCGTTGGATTTACATGTACAAGGGTCATAATTCATTAAGAAGTCTGCGTGTTGCCAATAATAAGGTTGCGCTGAACCAAAGTCATTTGAAATGATTAGTTCATCTATGTTATTGTTGAATTCAAAAAGCGGATTCCTTCCTTTGCTATCAGTATAGTGTTCTAATAAAGCTGTGCGTTGAGAGCCATCACCAAAGGCAAGCGAAACTCCAACTTTATCATTACCTAGATTTATTTCATTATCAGATAGTGCAACAAAAGCCCTAAGAATAGCCGAGTATTTATTATAAAGGATGAAATATGGATTTGATATGGGTGCTGTTGATGTTCCAAAATCTTTTTGTATCAAAACCCATCCATCAGATGGTTGAAAGTCTTTTGTTGGAGTTTGAATGAAATACTGAGTTTGATCCCCAAAATTGTTACTTGTCCATGGTGACGGAACATTTAATACACCTTGTTGTACAGTATAAAATTCATAGTTCTCACTTCTCCAATCCCAATTTTGCATTTGTTCTTTATACTCGCACACCGAAGGCGGGTCTCCGATTGTAATTAATGTGGAAGTTTCGTTGTTGAATTCATTTGTTTCCAATACATTTTCAAGTACATCAACTTTAGCAATTAAATAGTGACTACCATTGGTGGATTGTGGCAAAGTCAAAGTGGCACTTTCGTCTTCTGTGTCATATGCACTAATAGAAGAAACAATATCATATCCCAATTCTTGATCTGACACATTCCAAGTAGGGTCATCTGACCAATAGTATTTCAATGTGCATGAATTTGAGGAAGAAACTGGACCTAAATTATGAACGGTAACGTCAACGTTGATTATAGCTCCAGCGTAAGCATTTGAAGGGACATTTGACCAAATGGGTTTAAGGTCAGGACCTTGGATTTGAATTGTACATAACGAAATATTATTCGACTCATTAGTTTCGCAAATATCATGATCGGCATCTACCTCTGCTATTAAGTAGTATGTTCCAGCTTGTAGGTTAGAAGGAACTGGAATAGAATAAGCATCATTTTCTACGTCATTCGCGTTTATATTTGGAATACTTTCAGTGCTAACGAGCGTAGCTCCTGATATATTAGGTGAAGAGTGCCAATAAAATTTTAGAATTGAAGCGCCTCCGCTTGGACCAGTTCCGTTATTAAATATGTTTAATGAAGAAGAGATATTTGCGCCTGACGTTGTAGTTAAAGGACAAGTCTCAAACGAAGGATTTAAATCAGCATCCGCAGGTGCTAATTGAACCTGAACAGCACTAGAATTATTATTTTCAAAAATGCCTTCATTTACTTCATTCAAATGATCAGCAACAGCTACAAAGAAAAATTCGCCACACGGATCAACAACACTAGGTAAAGTGATTGTTATGTTCTCATCGCTTTCAGAGCCTGGTGATAATGAAGACACACCATCTGTTCCTAAAATTGCGATCAGAGTACCTTGACCGTCTTCTAATCGATATTGTAAGGAGGAACTTGAGGCGGTAACAGTCCCATAGTTTTTAACTCGAACATCTAGACCAATCGTTGATCCAGGTGTTGATTGTGTTGGATAACTATCCCAAATTGGACGAAGATCGGGACTTTGAGCAATGGCCGCGTTACTTATAATTGCGATCGTGGCAAGAAGGAAATGTTTTTTCATGGGTTTTAATTTTATGAAAAAATAGTCCTAAAACTTATTTACAGTATTATTAGAGCGTTATTGTATTGCCAAAAAATCTTTAAATGAAAAAGGCAAATCATTTGATTTGCCTTTTTCTTGTCACCTTAGATATTTTTTAGAAGTTGTAAGAATATCTTAAGCTGATACCTACACCAGGTCTATATGTTGTAAAAATCTGATCAGCAGAACCATGCGACCTGTATACTAGCGTTCTGTCTTCGTTCAATATGTTAGTCAGCCTTAATGAAAGTCTGGAGCTTAAATCTTTGCCGAAGCTTTTATATGCATTTATATTTAAACTATTAAAAGGAACAGTGTACACATCTGGATTTAATCCTGATCCGATTATGGTGAGTTGCTCTCCTTGAACATTATATGCTGCAGAAATTGAGAAATTTCTTATTGGATCATCATATGATATAGAAGCATTAATAGCAAAGGGCGATTGGCCAGCCATGGGTCTATAAAGTGAAATTGGCTCTTCTGTCCTTAAGTTTTGAGATCTTAACTCATATTCGGTCTTCCCTTGATTATCAACAAATACGCTTTTTAGATCAACCAAAGACTGAACGATTGTGGCATTACCTCCAACGAAAAATCGAGAAAGGAAAGTTGAATCCACAGAAGTTAAAGCCTTTCTTAGTTCGATTTCAGCACCTAAGACTTGAGCATTACCAGAATTTCTGGGTTTCATTTCATTTGGCGAAGTTTCTTGAGATACTAATTCTATATGGCCATCAAATTGCTTATAGAAACCAGCAACTGAGAATAATTCTTTTGGTTTCATGAACCACTCAAAACGTAAATCGTAATTATTAACGTTGGTTTGTTCAAGATCAATGTTTCCAACAAAGGATCTTTTCGTAATCGGATCATAAATAGAAGCGTACGATTTTTCTTTGAAGGAAGGTCTAGCAACTGTGCGGCTCACTGCTGCTCTTAAGTTCATTTTCTCGGTTAAAGCATATACGGCATTTACTGAGGGTAAAATATTGAGTTTATCTAGTGTTTTTCTGTTATCAAAGCTTTGTCTTGTGCCTTCTTCGAAACCTATTCCTGAATAAAACATTGCAATTTTTTCCGCTCTTAGCCCATAGATTAATTTTAGTTTATAGGTTATTTCATGCGTTGACATTAGGTATCCAGCGAATAGTATTTGTGAAGCTTGATATTGATTTAACGGTTCTTCGTTCCCTCTAATGTATGAGCCTGAGAATTCGTTTGAGTCTTCCACAGTTGGTGCGTAAATATTTTCTGGCAACAAAAACCAATCAGGGTCAAGTTCAATCTGTGAGTCATTGTATCTCCTGAGTAGATAGTTCATAACACTAAATTCTCTGTATTTCGCATTTCCATAAACACCAGTTTTCAGGTTAATGGAAGAGGTGACGGGGAACGAAACATCCAGTTTTGCCGATTCATTAAACTCATGCAGATCTCGATAAAATTTGCGGATTCCCGCACCGCTGCCCACGTTTAAATTAGTGTCGCCATCGCCTACAAATATTTTAGTTTCTCTGAAGTCAGGGTCATAAACTCTTGAATAAGACAATGCATTCGACCATTTAATTTCAACAGCACTTAGTTTATGTCTTCCAGAAGCAATAAGGGTACTCAAGGTTCTCTGAGTATAAGTAAGAATGTCTTCTTCTAAGAAAGATGACTGTTCAGTATTTGCACTTTTTCTATCGGATGCTGATGCTTCCCCACTTTGCGTATTTAGGAGCGTAATTGAATATGATGATTTTTTATTTTTATAAGAACCGTTTATTAAACCACTCCACATAACATTGTTCTTACCTACAACACCTTTAGTGCTGATGAAGTTGTTTAACTCAGTAACATCGGGGTTGGCATTTTTTACGAAAACATTTGTTTGAAAATCTTTGTAATAAGTGTTTTCATTTGTGTAGTTCATGACCACATTGTATCCAAAAGAAGCTCCATTATCTCTTGTGATTTGGTTACCATGATTGTATGAGAAACTTAAGTTTGGGTATGCTATTTTATTCTTGGTTGCGAGTTCGGGATTGTAATTGGACGTGATCTCTCCTAGACTTGGATCTCTTTGCACTGGGTCGGGTATTTTTAGCGAAGGGTCATATGGGTTTTTTCTAGAACCATCATCATAACCAGCCCAATCTAGTTTACCCTTGTTGTAAAGAATAAAATCTGGATTGAGACTAATACCAGGAATATATGTTGCGCCAACTCTTATTTGATTAGTTTTTTGATCAGGGAAGCTCTTTGTAACTACATCAACTAAACCTCCAGTAAAATCTCCAAAAAGATCTGGTGTAGCAGTTTTCGAAACCGAAACATTCTCTAAAATTACTGTTGGGAAAATGTCTATTTGCACTGAGTTCGCATCAGGATCAAGCCCAGGTATTTCCATCCCGTTCAAAACAGTTTTTGTATATCTATCTCCTAATCCTCTTACGTAAACATATTTACCACCTTGAATGGTAACACCTGTAACTCTTCTTATAGCGCCTGAAAGATCAGAGTCGCCAATTTTTCTAAAGGATTGAGCTGAAAGACCATCAGTAACGTTTGCTGCATTTTTCATATCCATCAACAACATTGATTCAGAATTTCTGCGTGCCTCGGCTGTTATTTCTACTATGCCTAGTTCTTCAATAGCTGATGTAAGGGTAGCATCAATTACTGTTACTTCATTTGCCTTGATTACAACATCAGTAAACGCTTGCGTACCATAAGAAATGAATGAGATGTTTATTGTGTATGTTCCTGGTTCTAAGGGAAGCGAATAGTTTCCATCGAAATCTGTAATGGTTCCTATACCAGGTTTGTCGGCAATGGTAATGGCTGCGCCAATCATTGCGCCACCAAAGTCACCATCGGCAACATTACCGCGCAAAAAACCTTTTTGGGCTGTGGCTGAAAAAGAAAGTAAAAAACTAAGAGAGAGAATAAATAACCGTGACATACATTCAGATTTTAGTCTTTGATTAGGAATACGGAAGCCCTGTGATTATTTCTGATCACAGGGCTTTGGTTACGTTTATACTATAAAGTTTTACAAAGTCTTATAGTTGGCCTTTTGCAGCAGCATTAGTCCAAGAGAAAGTTGTTGCAACGTTGATAGTTGCACCAGCACCGTTGATTGTTACTGCGCCTTCAGCAAGAAGTTGATTAGCAGCATTGTTTGCATCACATACCGTTGGGTCAGCGTTTTCGTAAACTTTCACACCGCTCATTTCGCAAGCGTCAAACGTTAAACGAGCTGGACTAGCAACTAGGTAAGCAAAAGCATCATTTTTGTTAGTGCAATCTGAATTATAGCTTGCTCTAAGTTTTACAGGCTTACCACCTATTGATGAGTAATCAAATGTTACATTTCTTATTGTTCCTTGAGCTTTAGATTTGAAGTCACCAGCAGAACCGTCAGATGTTCCGTCAGACATGCAAATACCGTTTTCAAGCGTGAAGAAACCTTCTGTGTAAGTGCTGTTTTCTGGACCATCAATTTCCAATCCTTCGTCAGTATCAATACCATCACCATGAATTACTGCGAAGTTTGAAACAGTACCAGAATAGTTCATGTCTATATCTAATCCATCATCACCTTGGTAGTATACCAAAAGGTTTGAAGCATTTACCGTTCCACCAAAAAATTCGATACCATCATCCAAAGTAGCGTAAATTTCGATGTGATCAATGGTTGTTCCAGAACCAACACCACCAAGTGTTAATCCATTAAGTTCGTTGTTTTCACCGATTGAAATACCACCGTGACGGATAGAAACATATTTCAATGAACCAGAGTTGTCATTAGCTACAGTTCCACCATATTTACCGTAACCTGCTTCAACTGGAATACCTTCTAAGTTAGTTTCAGTATCACCGTTCTCAGCAGAAATAGGCGCTTTACCAAGGATTGCAACACCACCCCATTTTTCATTGTCCGTTCTAGAAAGCTTGCTTTCAGTTTCACCTTGAACAATACCATCAAGTACAGTAGTGAAGATAATTGGCTCAGCAGCTGTACCTTCAGCCATTAACTTACCACCTCTAGCAACGATTAATGCAGAAGCTTCTGTTTCTTGACCTTCAGCACCTTTAATGATAGTTCCTGGTTCAATAGTTAAAGTAACACCATTTGAAACCACAACTCTTCCATCAAGTACGTAGATGTTATTGGCTGTCCAAGTTTCGTTTGCAGTAAGTTCACCAGTTTTTGTGATGGTTTCATTGGTTTCATATTCACATGATCCATCGTCTTTGTCTGCTTCAGAATCGTAGTTAGTTGCAGCCGCATCAGTACAGCCTTCAGTCTTCTTACAAGAAGATACACTAGTTACCAATCCTAATGACAAAACAATTGCCATTGCATTAATTGGGTTTAGGAAAATTCTTTTCATTTCTTGTGATTTATTTTGGTGCAAAGCAATCCACACTGTGTAAACCTCTCATTACAGTAGGGTTATTTATATGTTACCGATTTTTTTGAAAAAGTAAAAACCATCAAGTCAGCGTGTTATGCATTGAATTTTTGCGCCAAATTGTCCTTATTATACATTTATTTTGCATTGGTTACTTTAGCTTAATGTTCGATTAATATTCGGCCAAGATTATCTAACCTATTCATAACTCATCATTAAAAAGTACTAGATGGATACCAGTCTACATTCGAGCGCAGATTCAGAATCAGAAGGACTTATGCTCTCAAAGAAAAAAATACTCGTTGTAGATGACGAGGCAGATATCTTAGAATTTCTTAGCTATAACCTTGTAAAAGAGGGCGCTAAGGTATATACTGCGGACAACGGATTGGCAGCTATTGAGATTGCAAGATCTAAAAAACCAGATCTTATTCTGCTGGATGTTATGATGCCTGAGATGGACGGAGTAGAAACCTGTATTCAACTAAGAGAAAAGCCCGACACCAAAAACATCATCATTGCATTTTTAACTGCACGTGGTGAAGACTATTCGCAAATAGCTGGTTTTGAAGCTGGTGCTGATGATTATATCACCAAACCTATTAAGCCACGTGTGCTTATTAGTAGACTTAAAGCTTTGCTGCGCAGAAAAGAGTCGACAGTGCAAACAGAAGGCAATGCTGATTTGAAGTCGCTGAAAATTGATCGTGATCGCTATGTGATTGTAAAGGATGATGTGGAGCTTAACCTTCCTAAAAAGGAATTCGAGTTGCTTGCATTATTGATTTCAGTTCCCGGAAAGGTATTTACAAGAGAAGTTATTTTATCCTCTGTTTGGGGTGAAGATGTGGTGGTTGGTGATCGTACAATAGATGTACACATCAGAAAATTGCGCGAAAAAATTGGTAGCGATCATATCAAAACCATAAAAGGCGTGGGTTACAAGTTCGAAGAATAGCTTTCCTTCGTTATTAATTCTGTAGCTTCATTCTTCCTTATGAAAATTGAAAATCCAAATCAAATTGCGCTGTTTATTGCAGCGTGCAGTACTGTTGTTGGTCTAGTCGTACTCACGATTTTTGGGCTAATTGGTGATGTGAATTTCCCTGTTTGGTTTTGGTTGTTCTTTTTAGTGTTAATTTTTGGAAGCACGTTTGGCGTGGCTTGGTGGGGTGTTGAGAAGTTTTTGCATGGCAAAATTCAGGTGCTTTATCGTTCTATTCAGTCGCCAGATCAAACCGATGAAAAAATAAAGGATGTAACCAGAGCCCGAGATATGCTGGGCGAAGTGCAAAAAGATGTGGAAGAATGGGCAAGCGTAAAGCAAAGCGAAATTCAAACCCTGAAAGAGCAAGCACGCTTTAGAAGAGACTTTATCGGAAACTTAGCGCATGAATTGAAAACTCCAATTTTCAATATGCAAGGCTATTTGTTGACGCTGCTTGAAGGTGGTTTAGAAGACCCGAAAATAAATTACGACTACCTCACTAGAGCCGATAAAAACCTCGAGCGATTGATTGCTTTGGTAGAAGATCTTGACAGCATTTCGAAACTAGAAGCAGGTCGTGAAATTTTGAATCCAGAGAAATTTAACATCGTTAACTTGCTTGAAGAGGTCTTCAGTTTGTTTGAATTGCGTGCTCGCGATAAGAACATAGCGCTTCGATTCAATAAGAAATACGATCGACCTATCTATGTAAAGGGCGATAAGGGCAAAATACTTCAAGTAATCTCTAATCTGGTAGTGAACGCGATTAATTATGGTCGCTTTGAAGGCTATTGCGAGGCACGCTTTTTCGATATGTCTCAAAACATTCTTATAGAAATTGCTGATGATGGCATTGGCGTTGAGCCAAATGATTTACCACGATTATTTGAGCGGTTTTATAGAGTTGACAAAAGCCGCGCGCGCAACCAAGGCGGCACAGGATTGGGCTTGGCCATTTGTAAGCACATTGTCGAAAGCCATGGTCAAACCATCAATGCACGCAGCGTGGTTGGCAAAGGCACCACCTTTTCTTTTACATTAGAAAAGGCTAAGTAATCTCACATTTTCATGGAAGTTTTTAGAACCGAGGTTAACCCGCCTAAATTTTCATTTGATATTCATCATAGTAATCAAGTGGTGATGATTGGTTCTTGCTTTGCCGAAAACATGGGTGCGAGGCTGAAACAGAGTAAAATCAACACTTTGGTTAATCCGTTTGGCATTTTGTTCAATCCGTTTTCGGTGATGAACGCTTTGGAGCGAATGCTCAACAACAGGCTTTATACCGAATCAGATTTGGTGAAAACAAACGATCATTTTGCAAGTCTTGATCATCATGGGCGATTCAATGCCGCTACTGAAGCTGAAACCTTGCTTGCCATCAATACTGAACTAGCACACGGGCGGGAAGCACTGCTAAATGCAAACGTGGTTTTTGTAACCTTAGGTTCAGCGTGGGTTTATGAGCATATTGCTTCGGGACACACGGTTGCGAATTGTCATAAAATTCCGAATAAAGAGTTTCGAAAAAAGCTGCTTTCTTACCAAGATGTGCACTTGATTTTGAGACACATTCCACCATTTTTGGCGGCAAGCGGAGTAAAAGCACAAGTGGTGTTTACGGTAAGCCCGGTGCGCCATTGGAAAGATGGAGCAACCGAAAACCAACACAGCAAAGCGCTGCTCATAGCTGCGGTAAACGAAGTGGTACAAGAGTTTGAACAATGCCATTATTTCCCTGCCTATGAAATAATGATGGATGATTTGCGCGATTATCGATTTTACAATACAGATATGCTGCACCCAACCGATCAAGCGATTGATTACATCTGGCAAAAGTTTCAGCATTCTTTTTTTTCAGAGCAAACCCAAGAAATTTGCACTTCGGTAAAAGCCGTGGTTCAGGCCGCTAGTCACAGGCCCGTTGACCCAGAGAGTAATTCTTTTCAGCGCTTTTTAGCGAAACAGATTTCGATTATCGATGAACTCGAAAAGCAATATCCTGATTTAGATATGTCTGCTGAAAAAAAGCAATTTCAGCGCTATTTGTTCTGATGCAACTCCGCTAAATATTCTTGCTCTGTTTGCCCAGGAGTCGGAAAAAAAGTGGCTGTAAGTCCAAGTGCGTGTAAATCCATTATGGTGCTGTATCCGCTTCGGGCGTAAATTTTTTTCGCGCCAAGCAATGCTTTTATCAATTCTTCATCTTTTAGGTGATTCACTACACTAATGTTTTCAAACACTGAGTTTTCTGCCAAATTTGGTTGACCTTTCAGTATCAGCGCTTTTTCGCCAGATTCGATGAACATGCGCGTGATTTCTGCTTCAAAAAGCGTGCGCTGCGGCTCGGGTCCGCTGATTAGTGCAACAGCATCCCATAGCTTTTCAGCTGAGGTTTGATTTGGCTTTTTGAATCGACTCAATGGACCAATATACTGAGCGTTTACGGGTAATTTTTTTGGATGAGAAAGCTTGCCAGCAAGTCCTGGAAAGGCTGTATAATCTGGAATCCAAACCTCATCATACTTGCTCATGATCCAGCGATTGAGCATATTGATGATGCCTTGAAAAACTGGACTCTGAATTTCTACTTGATGTGTGATGAAAATACTCCTCAACTGCTCGTTCCATAACCCAAAACGTGAGTCGGAAATCACTTTTGTGATATGATGCTTCTGAATCAAGGCTTTTAGTACTCGATGCTCTCGCCAAATGCTGTGCAGTAATCTTGGTCCGGATAGCGCAAAATGTCTCACCATGTTACCATCTTTTGGATACGTAATATCCATAAATGGAATTTCCACGAAAGTGACATCTAGAAAATGCTCTTGCAACAATGCTTTTTGAACGCCAGTGGCAGCAACATAAACCACGTTGCCCGCTTGCATTTCATTGTAAATAATGGGAATGCAGCGGGCAGCGTGACCCAAACCCCAATGCAATGGGGCTATTAATGTGCGTTCGGCTTTCATTGAGCCGCCAAAGTAAGTTAGTTCTTGGCCAAAACAGTAAACGGAATTACGGATGTGCCAACATTTGTTTCGATGGAAATAAAATAGTTACCAGCACTTAGTTCGCTTACGTTGATGTGGTGTTCAGGATTTGAGATTTGCTTTACCAAAGCGCTGTTCACATCTCTGATGATTACATTTTTGAGTACATCATTCGCGTCAAGCGCAATGTTTAAAACCTCTGATGTTGGGTTGGGATAAAGCTTGATGTTGCTTTCTGCAATTTTATTGATTCCTACTCCATTATAACCCGCTTCATTACTGTAGTTTGACTGACCTACATTGTTTTTTGCATAAACACGATAAATATATTCTGTACCAAACATAGTTACGTTTTGATCAGCATAAAAAACGGTGTTTGTAATTGCGCTATCTATTACCACGAAATTGTTGTTTCCTGCTACAGATCGCTCGATGATCCAAAGGTTTTCGTTGTTGAAACTATCGGTCCAGTTTAGCTCTATTGTACCAGTATTGTAATTTGGCGTAGCTGATAAAGTGATTTCAAAATCGTCTGGCGCGGTTGGTTCGGTAATCACAAATGCACCTGGATTTATGTTAAAGAAAATATTGTCAGCAGCTTCAACTCGCACTCTACGCTGGCCCCCAAGAGCATTGGGCATTTGCACTGCATAGCTTCCTGTATTTGGAACACTTAAGGCTAGTGTGTCTGAAATGATAAGCCCATTATTGATGCACAAATAGATATTTACTGTTTGGCAATTGATGGGAGCTTGGTCTGTAATAGCCACATCCCAATTGATGAAGTATGTGCTTCCAGCTTCTACACTTTCGCCCGTAGCTGGAGTAAGCACCTCAAAAGGACCGGCAGTGCCTTCCACGTCAAATTGAACTTCGTCATAATTCACTCCACCACCGTTTATGTTATTGTCTCTCACAGTCATTCTGAATTTCATGCCGCGAGCGTAATCAATATAGTTTTCGCCCGTTACAGTATTGCCAAGCACTACATTTATCAATCGTGGGCACGTGCGCTCGCCTGTAGGAAGCGGATCCCAAGAGCGAAATGCTGGCGCGTTTCCAGTTGGCGCATTTGGATGTGTTGACGGACCTAAATCCATCTGCTCCCAACAATATGAGAGCACATCACCATTTACATCGCTTGCAGTTCCGCGCAATACAAAAGGAGTTTCTTTAGGAATAGTGAAGCCGCTATTCGGCACCGAAACTTGTGGTTGAGTATTGCCAGTATTTGATTGTACAGCACAGTTATTGCCACTTCCGAATTGACTGAAAGCGATTACTTCATCATATGTGCCGCCATGAAAATAGTCGTCAGAATTGTTTTGAAGGTTTGGGGGGCAAATTCCTGCATAGCCCATGATAGTTGAAGCGCTTCCGGGTTCGAATGCCGCGCTTGACGCTCGGTTACAATTGTTGTTTTGGGTATGGTTTCCACCAAATTGGTGTCCCATTTCATGCGCTACATAGTCGATGTCAAAAGGATCGCCAACAGGCGAGCCACCGCCTGTAACACCCATTGCTTTATTGCTAGTAGAACAGATGCTTCCTAAGCTAGCAATGCCGCCACCACCCGTACTAAACACATGACCCATATCATAATTGCTTGAACCGATGATGTTGTCAATCGTATTTTGATTTTCGCCAAGCATTTGACCACCGCTGTTGTTAGTGTATGGATCGGTACTGCTGTCAAAAAAGATAAGTTGGTCATTGTCGGCAATTATTTCCATGTGAATTGCGAAGTCTCGCTCGTAAACGCCATTTACACGATTCATACTCACCACCATAGCGCTCAATACGTTTGGAATAGTTCCGCCATGAAACTGTGCATACTCACCTGTACATGCCAAAGCCAAACGATAAGTTCTGAGTTTGTCGCCACTTCTGCTACCGCGTTGTGCTTCTGGAATTTCAATGTTTTGCAACTCAGTATATTCCTCATCTACCAAACATTGGTGTCCTTTCGAATATTGATAAAAAGCCATGTATTCATCGCGATCGTAAGCGTGATAGGTGTCATTATTCGCGCCAAGCGGATCAATGTATACAGTGCCTTTCAGTGTGAAAAGTATGCCGTGGAAGCCTTTGTATGTGAATCCTATGCGGCCGGTAATGCCATTGCCAAACACTTTATAGCTTTTGATTTCAGGATATTTTGCAGCTAAACCGGGAGCGATTACCGGGCTTTCAACCACGTTGAGCGTCACTATTTCTCCACTTGCCAGAGGCAGATCTATGCTTGTGCTTAAACCTTTGTAACCTTCGCTTTCCAGCGGAACGGTGGCTAATTGAGTTTTTAGTACTGAACTATTCAAGTCAAAAACATGCGATTTGTAGCCTGTTTCAAGATCTGTGTTTGGAGAAATGTAAGCGTGTTGAGAAAAGCCAAATTGGGAAGTAATGGCGCAAAAAGCGATGAGTAAGAATTGCTTCATAGTTCTTATAAAATTATTTTAATCGAAAGATTTGTCGCGTGGTGCTGGAGTTAGCGCACTTTCTAAGTACAGTGCATAAAAGGTTTTGTTTGCTGAGAGCAATGGCGAAATCAGGTTTTTAAATTCTGTGCCTGTTATTTCCACAAAGAGTCCATCGTTATTGGTATCGAGTCGCAGACTTAATGTTCCATCAGTGCTCTTGCCTTTGTATGATTTTACTTGAGGATATTTTGCTGCGAGCGAAGCGTTCATGGTATTTGAATTTACCAAGTCGAAGCGTTTAATTCCATCGGTGGTTGGTAATTCAATGGATACGGAATCGCCTGAAAGTTGTTCGAGCAAAAGATCAAAATTGCATCTATAAAGCTCGTATTCTTTTGGTTCTATGCGTTTTTCAAGATCAGGAAGATCGCTTACTTGATAGCTCGTCCAGAGTTGGTTTGCGTTGGTTTCTGCAATGGCGTTTTCCTGTGAATTTCCTGTTTTGGAGTTCGCTTTGCTGCTCATTTCTTCGGAATGTACGCTCGCTTCACTGGTTGTAGATTTTTTATTGCTTGACGAGCAAGCTACAACAGTTGAAGCTGCAATAATTAGAACGATGAATTTTCTCATGCTTAGTTGGTGACCGTAAATGTAGCGCTGTGCGCTTTAAAAAACGATTAGTCCACCAACAAATAGATATTGAGCCTTGGATTTCTGTGAGAAAATAATTCATGGAGTCATACAATCGAAAACCTGATTTGGAATTTATTCCACCAATGGAGAAGGGCAAAAGGATTGGATTAACAGTGTGCTAAACCTTAAAATTCGTGATAGTGCTGAAAGGTAAATTGGCTGGATTTGGTTATAATCATTAGCTATTTGACCCATGTTGCTATGGTTTTCAAATAAAGTAAGCGCCAATTTATGACTAGTGTCATTAAAAACATAAACATAAATCCTAGAACAAGGTTTAATAGGTCATAAAACAACCATTACTAACGGCTAATTTTGCAAATTATATTTAAAGGAAAGACTAAGCAAACGGAATACTCGTTGCGCTTTTTTACCAATACCTTTGAGGCCAATTACCACTCAATTCAATGACAAGAGTTACTGAGAAGAAGAAAGACGTCACCATATTATTTGCGGGTGACTCAGGCGATGGAATGCAATTAACAGGTAGCTTGTTTACCGACACCACTGCTCACTACGGAAACGATATAAGTACTTTCCCAAACTTCCCTGCCGAAATACGCGCCCCACAAGGCACCGTGGCTGGCGTTTCTGGGTTTAAGCTTCATTTTGCTAGCGTTGATATTTTCACTCCAGGTGATGATGTTGATGTGTTTGTGGCGATGAACGCAGCGGCCTTCAAGGCCAATATTGCTCAACTAAAAATTGGCGGAACCATCATCGCAAACACTTCAGGCTTTGATAAAAAGAACCTGCGTTTGGCTAAATATGATGATGATGCAAATCCACTTTTAGATAAATCGCTGGATAAATACCGAGTGATTGAAATGGATGTGTCTAAAATGACACGCGAAGCTTTGGCTGATTCTGGCTTGGGTACAAAAGAGGTGGAGCGTTGCAAAAACATGTACGTTCTCGGCTTTTTGTATTGGATGTATAACCGAAGCGTTGAGAATACCGAGCGGTTTATTTCAGAAAAATTTGCCAAAAAAGAGGACATCCGCGATGCGAATATCAAATCACTAAGAGCGGGCTATTATTTTGGAGAAACCAACGAGACTTTTACTTCTCGATACGAAGTAGAATCGGCTCATTTGCAAAAAGGCGAATACCGCAGCGTAATGGGCAACCAAGCTACTGCCCTTGGAGTAATTGTGGCCGCAAAAAAAGCAAAACTTGATTTGTTTTATGGGTCTTATCCTATCACACCAGCTTCAGATATTTTGCATGAGTTGGCACGACACAAAAACTATGGTGTAAAAACCTTTCAAGCAGAAGATGAAATTGCTGCGATTTGTGCTGCCATTGGTGCAAGTTAT
>CAZWXC010000004.1:0-20560 GCA_964637935.1 uncultured Flavobacteriales bacterium
GAAATGACTGCCAAGTTGCATTCCAATATGTTCGCAAACGGTTCTCAGTTTGTCGTTCATCGAGATTTTTGAGTTTTGTACAATAGGCAAGAATTCTCTTTCAAACCATTCTTTACCCAAAGATTTTGGACCTTTTTGTTTAAAAAAGGCGAGATTGTTTAATGAGGTTAGAAGCTCAGAGTTCACGCTGCCTTTTCTAGCTTCATTCCCTGCGTTGTCGAAACTCAAACCTATTTCAGCTATTATGTTATTGAGTGCTAGATTGCAAACGGTAACATCAAATCCCGAAATTTCTGATTTTATTGAAGAGATGTTCGCAAATCCGCCAAGATTTAGGGTGAAGTCAAAATCATTAAACAAAATGCTATCTGCAAAAGGAACGAGTGGCGCTCCATTTCCTCCAAGAGCAACATCGCTTGTTCTAAAGTCGCAGATGGTTTTGAGTTTTGTGATTGCAGCTATTTCGGCTCCACTCCCTATTTGCAACGTAAGTTTATGTTCAGGTTGGTGAAAAATCGTGATCCCGTGCGAAGCCACAAAATCTGGTTTGTATTCTGTTTTGGCGAGTGCTTGATTAACGCAATCACCAAAAAATAGACCGACTGCATTATTCAAAAGACTTAATTCTAATCCGTTTAGATGTTCACCTGACTTTAGCGAGAGGGCTAATTTTGAGGGTAATCCGAAGGCTTTTGTGAGCATAATTTCATAATCAACTCTGGATGAATTCGGTGTGAATTTCACTACTGCTAAGTCAAGTCCATCTTGCGATGTGCCGCACATTAAACCAACTCCTATTATTGCTGTTGAATCCATCTCAAAAGTTACTTTTGTCGTTACCACAAAGTTTAACAGGAAAAATCCGATTTAGATATGTTTTTTGAATTAACTGAAGAGCAAAAAGCGGTAAGAGATGCTGCCCGTGATTTTGCTCAAAATGTATTAAAACCTGGGGTCATCGAGCGAGATGAAAAGCAAATTTTCCCAGCTGAAGAAATTAAGCAATTAGGCGAACTTGGCTTCATGGGCATGATGGTTTCTCCTGAGTATGGCGGAGGTGGCATGGACACTATTTCGTACGTGCTTGCGATGGAAGAGATTTCAAAAGTGGATGCAAGTGCTTCTGTTTGTATGTCTGTGAACAACAGCCTAGTATGCTGGGGTATTGAGAAATTTGGTACAGAAGAACAAAAGCAGAAATACCTAGTGCCATTGGCTAAGGGCGAAATGATCGGTGCTTTTTGTTTGAGTGAGCCAGAAGCTGGAAGCGATGCCACCTCTCAACGCACTACTGCACAAGACATGGGCGATTATTATCTATTGAATGGTACAAAGAACTGGATTACCAATGGTGGTAGCGCTTCTGTGTATTTGGTAATAGCTCAAACAGATGTTGAGAAAGGCCACAAAGGAATCAATTGCCTTATTGTTGAGCGCGATATGGAAGGTTTTATTGTTGGCGCTAAAGAGAACAAGCTCGGAATTCGGGGCTCTGATACACACACCTTGTTATTCAACGATGTGAAAGTTCCAAAGGAAAATCGTATCGGTGAAGATGGTTTTGGTTTCAGCTTTGCAATGAAAACATTAGAAGGCGGAAGAATTGGAATTGCTTCACAAGCACTCGGAATAGCATCAGGTGCTTTCGAATTGGCTTTGGCTTATTCAAAAGAAAGAAAGGCCTTTGGAAAAACCATCAATCAACACCAAGCTATTGCTTTTAAATTAGCCGATATGGCTGTTGAAATTGAAGCAGCCAGAATGTTGTGTTTCAAAGCAGCATGGTGTAAAGATCAGAAGAAACCATTCGGAAAAGAAAGTGCAATGGCTAAGCTGAAAGCTTCAGAAGTAGCGATGGCGGTAACCGTTGAAGCCGTTCAGGTTCACGGAGGTTATGGATTCGTTAAAGAATACCATGTTGAGCGCTTAATGCGTGATGCAAAAATTACGCAGATTTATGAAGGTACTAGCGAAGTACAGCGTATTGTTATAAGTAGAGCCGTTATTACGGAATAAACTCTGGCATTCATATAGATCTAAAGAAGCTCGAGCAATTGCTCGAGCTTCATTTTTCTAGATCCTTTTAAAAGCACAAGTGAATTTGCAATTGGATTGTCTGAAATGAACGCTTTAAGCAATTCCGTTTTTTCGAAATGAGATTTTTTTTCTTTTGATACTTTGCCGAATTCAGGTCCTACCAATATTGTTTTGGTGTTGATCATTTCATTAGCCCGATCCAATATTTCTTGATGCTTTGACTCGGATAGATCTCCAATTTCAAGCATGTCTCCAAGAATTAGGATTTTTCTTGATTCTGTTCTCAACTCAACATTTTCAAGTGCTGCAATCATGCTACTCGGATTTGCATTGTAGCAGTCCACTATTACCGTGTTTCCAAGTTCTGTTTTGATTACTTGAGATCGATTATTCATTGGAATATATTCTTCAATTCCAGCTTTTATTTTTTCAGGCGACACTCCATAATATCTAGCTATAGCTACAGCTGATAAAACATTGCTAAAGTTGTAACTTCCAGTTAAGTTCGTTTGAATTTCTTGAACTTGTTGTTTGTTGTTATTTCTCCACCATGAAACTTTTAAGCCCTTATTGTTAAGCTCAAAATTTCCCTGATAGATTGCAGTTGATGATTTCCCGTATCCTATAGATTTAAGGTTGCTCGCTGCCCTAACTACTTTTGGGTCATCCTCATTTACAAAAATAGTTGAGCCGTTTTCTGAAAGAAAATCAAACAGCTCCTTTTTACCTTTAAAAACACCTTCTTCACCCCCAAATCCTTCCAGATGTGCGAGGCCAATGTTAGTAATGAAGCCAGAATCAGGAGTGGCAATAGAACAAAGCAGTTCTATTTCTTTCTGGTGATTCGCACCCATTTCAATGACAGCGATTTCATGATTCTCATTGATTTCGAGAACTGAAAGTGGTACACCAATATGATTATTGAGATTTCCTTTGGTTGCATAGCAATTGTAATGTTTGCTCAGGGCTGCTTTCAGAAGTTCTTTTGAAGTCGTTTTTCCATTACTTCCAGTCAATCCAATTACTGGAATTTTGAGGTGGATTCGATGGTAATGAGCTAATTGTTGGAGTGTTTTAAGCGCACTTTCAACAACAATTATGTCTGTTTCTGATTTGAATTCTGTGCGTTCTTCATCCGCTATTACACAGGTACAACCCTCTTCCAAAGCTTTAATGGCGAAATCGTTACCATTAAAATGTTCTCCTTTTAAAGCAAAGAACATTTGCCCTGCTTTAAGGGTTCTCGTGTCGGTGTTGACTCCTGTTGATTTGAGAAAGGCGCTATAAATATTTTGAATTGAATTCATTGGCCTAAAATAAAAAAGGCCTCCATTGAGGCCTTTTTTATTTTGTAATAATTTATTCTTTTTATTAACGAGATCCACCCAATCCTACTGGGCTTCCTACTCTGTCCATAGCACATCTAAAACCAATAGTTGGGGTAGATTGTCTTTCGTCAAGAAATCTTCTCGTTCCCGGTACCATCCAATATGCTCTGTCATTCCAAGAAGCTCCTTTATAAACTCTAGCGTGATCATTAATCATAGATGCAAAATCATCTGCACTTTGTCCTTGTCCAGGATAGACATACATACTTCCTGACTCTGTTTTGTCGCCACCTTCATAAGAAGACCAATGAGGTTCATCCAAGTGTGATTTCGGATCTCCATCAAGGTAATTTATGTTGTCCGCTCTTTTGTAGTTTCTTCTGTCAATGTTTTCTTCAACTTTTGTTTCGCGATACCGAATTTCTCCAGGACGAGTAACAATGTATGATGAGTAATCCTTTAAAAGTACGGGGGCTATTTTCACAGATTCATCCGAACCTTTTATTGCTTCAATTGATTCTTCCACAATTACAACGTTGGCTTCATATTTTTGGTCATCAGCTAAAAGCTCTAGTGCTCTTTCAATTTGTTCAGTCAACGTTGTTAGTAATTCAGCTTCTTGATCATTGGCTCCGTCAAATGTTTGATCATAAAAATCATTCAAATAACTCTGTAAACCTTTTAAATCGTAGATTGGAATATCATATTTATCTAGCAGAAGGCCTTCGTTATCTCTTTGTTTTGTTTGAAATACGTTTCCTCTGAAGGGTCTAAAGTCTTCAACATCTTCCATCGATAACGGACGATAAACATCCATTACCCATTCACTTACGTTTCCAGCCATGTTGTAAAGACCGTAATCATTTGGCCAATAGGAAAAAACAGGAGCAGTAATGTCTGCATTATCATTCAGGTTGCCTGCTACACCCATATTATCCCCGCGACCTCTTTTGAAATTCGCCAACATCATACCTATGTATGCTTCATCAGGGTTTCTAACCGCATGACCATTCCATGGGTAAAGTCTTCGTTCAACAACTCTTTCTCCTACGCTGTTCCCAATCAAGCCGAATGCAGCAAATTCCCATTCAGCTTCTGTTGGTAGTCGATATTTAGGAAGTAAAATACCGTCTTCCATCTTTACGTTTCTATAACCTGTTCCATTCGGATTCAAGTCAGCCAAACCTTCTATTCTTTTACCAGAATTATATTGATTTGAGTAGTAAGCATCGGTGTTGAAATTATCTTCACCAATTTGATCAACATTGTGCACCAAAAGACCTTCGCGAATTAGAATGTATTCATTCACTCGATCCGATCTCCAGCCGCAAAAGTCGGTTGCTTGAAGCCAATTTACTCCTACAACTGGGTAATCACGATACGCAGGGTGTCTCAAGTAATAATCTACATATGGTTCGTTATAGGCTAATTTAGATCTCCAAACTAAAGTATCGGGAAGAGCTTTTTTGTATAATTCCGGATAATCAATTCCGTAAACTCTTTTCGTCCAGTACAAATACTCTAACCAATGGAAGTTAGAAATTTCAGTTTGATCAATGTAATATGAAGATACAGTAACTCTTCTTGGAACATTGTTCCAATCGTACATGAAGTCCTGTTCAACACGGCCCATTGTAAATGTGCCACCTTCTACAAGGACGAGATTAGGTCCTGTTTCCTGTTCTTCGAAAGCATATTTCTGAAAGCCCCCATTGTCGGGGTCATTATAGTTCCAGCCTGTGATAGATGATTTTTCATTACCGCATGAAGCCAAAAATATTGTGGCAATCAGCAGAAAGAATGAATTTCTGACTTTCATATCTAGATGATTAAATTCCTAAAATTTTAAGGGAAACGAAGATAGAGAAATAATTATTGCTCTGACGAACCTAGTAAAAGACTACAATCCTAGAACTGTGGACACTTCATTTGTCTCAATCTTGGCGATTTTTTTGGACAAGGGAAATTGAAAGTAATGGAGATTTCGTGCGATCCTAACGTTTGAGTTCCTAATGAAGATGTGGTTATGTCATAGCTATATCCGAATCTAAATTCATCGGTATAAAGACCAACTAGGAATATCAAAGCGTCATCCCATCGGTACCAAATTCCACCAGTTATTGGGCCTTTGTTCACATATAGGCCAAGGTTCAATTCAGTAAACTGGCCTTGACTTTTAAAAACGATGTTGGGACTTATGCTGCCGTCTTCAGGATTTCTCTTGTCCAATGGTATTAATGCACCAGCATGTGCTGTATATCTTCTAGGTAATCTGCTCTCAGTGTTTTTGAAAAACGATTCGTCAGGTTGTGTAAGGTGATGTGCAGAAAAACCCGCATAAACTTTGTCTGTAAAGATTAAAGCACCTGCACTAAAATCTAACTTGTTTACATTGTTATTAATTGGTGTTTCAGCAGTACTAAAAATGAAGCCATAGCGAGGGTCGATTTGATCGCCAAAGGTTAATTGATCCCAAGCAATGCTGCGTTGGTAATAGGTGGCTTGGAAGCCAGCCTTCACACTAACATTCTTGTCAAGTTGAGTTTGGTAAGCGTACATGCCACTAACGCTGTTGGTATTGATTATGCCGTTTCCAGCCCTGTCGTGATAAGCTTGTAAACCAATTCCACCCTTGATACCCGGTACATATTGATCGTAAGATGCTGCATAGGATACATAAGTGGATGCTATACCAGGCCATTGATTGCGATAATTCAACGAAGCTCTGGGGCAAACTGCTGATCCGGCTAAAGCTGGATTTAAATAGATTGGATTTGCGTAAAATTGACTGAAAGCAGGGTCTTGAGCCTGCGCATTTTCGCAAAATAGTCCGATAAGTATCGTTAAAAGTAACCCTAGTCTTCTCATTATGTGGTTCATTCCTAGCCCCGCAATTATACGAATATATTTATCCTGCAAACCTTTCAGGTTATTTAATCGTTATTCTGTTACAGCAATAAGTTTTTAAGACCTTCGTTTCTCAGGCAAAACAAGTGAACAAATATAACTACAAAAAACATTGATTTGTCGAAAAGAATCTAAGATTAGTATGAAGTACCTACTGAAATTTAATATCTCTCTTGGAATTTTGATATCGCTTTTTGTGATTGAATCTCAAAGTTCTAATGCGCAAATTGGCTCAAGTATCCCTGAAAATGAGGTTCTTTCAGAAATGAATTATTCTGAATTAATTGCTATAAATTGGGTTGACGCAAAGGAATTTCGTAAACCTGATGAGACAGTTAAAACACAAATTTATTTTCAAAATGCTGAAGTATTGCCCGTTTCTTATTTGCCAATTTATACACGTACTCATCAAATAAAGGAAACATTTACAGGAGCCATTGTTGATCTTTTTGGCGAAAAAACTCGACTTGCGAACTCTAAAGAGCTTTTGCTGCTTGACGGGGTTGATCTTCCCGAACAATTTTCTGTTCAGAGCGCTGTTAGGACTTCGCGTCAATTGAAATATCTCTACATCACGATTAACCCGGTTGCTAGAATTGATGGTAAAGTATTCTTGTTAGAAGAGTTTCAGTATTCCATTCAATTTAAGGAAGGTAATAGTCGCGGTGGTAGAGACGCAAACACCTGGGCGGTGAGTAGTGTTCTTGAAAACGGTCAATGGTATAAAATTGCGACTGGTGAGGATGCAGTATATAAAATAGACTTCCAGTTTATGGAAGATTGTGGTTTTGATATGAATGGAGTCGCATCCAATTCAGTTAGATTGTTTGGAACTAAAAGTGGTGTTCTGAGCACGGATAACAAGGTGGAGAAACCAGATGACTTAGAGGAGGTTGCAATAGAAATTTTTGATGATGGAGATGGAACTTTTGATAGGGGAGATTATTTCCTTTTTTATGGTGAGGATCAACATACCTGGAAAGAAGTTGGTGCCAAACTGGTTCATGATAAAAACCCTTATGCCGATTCGAACGCATATTTTCTAACAATTAATTCATCGATCCCTTCGCCAAGAAGAGTCACTGAACAGGATAATTTAGTTTCAGATTATACCACAAGTGAATATGATTTTGTTGATTTTCATGAAGAAGATCTGTATAACCTTATAAAGTCTGGAAGACAATGGTATGGTGAACAATTAGGTCAAGTGCCATTTTATGATTTTGGTTTTTCAGTACCAGATATTGTTACCACACAACAAGCGTATTTATCTGCTAGTTATGCTTCTAGGTCTGTCTCTTTGAGTGGAACTTCAGTGAGATTGTCAATTCCAAATCAAGGTGTAGCTCCAAAAACAAATGCAGTAAGTTCTGTACCGAATGGCTATGCGACCACCTATGCACTGGCTGGAAATTTTGAATTTGATTTTACACCCAATGGGGCAAATTTCTTGACCAAAATAGAATATTTGAATAGTGCTAATCCTCAAGCTACATGTTGGATTGACGAAATCGAGCTCAACGCAAGGCGCAGCTTGAAAATACGAGATTCATTCATGCCATTTAGGGATAGGAAGTCTGTTGGTAACCGAAGGGTAACTCGATTTAATTTGAGTGCAATAGATGATGATTTTGAAGTCTGGGATGTGACCGAGTTCAGTGAAGTCAAGAAAATGAAGATTAATGGAAGTGTAACTTCTGGTTTTTGGTTCACACAGGCTACGGATACTTTAAGAGAGTTTATTGCTTTTGAATACGGCAATTTCAAAGTTCCAACAAAAGTGAAGCTTGTCGAAAATCAAAACCTTCATTCGCTTAGAAACATTGATTATGTTATTTTAACTCATCCATTATTTAAGGCTTATGCTGAGCAAATAGCCGAACTGCATCGCCAAACAGATGATTTTGAAGTAGCGGTAATAGAGATTGAAAAAGTTTATAATGAGTTTTCAGGAGGTGTTCAAGATGTGACAGCTATTAAGGAACTTATGAGAATGCTCTACAAAAGAGCCATTGCAGAAAACGGCACGCTTCCTGGGTATTTGCTTTTGTTTGGTGATGCTTCATACGACTATATGAATAGAATTTCTGGTAATTCCAATTTTATTCCTTCATACCAAACCAATAATAGTTTGACGCCCACTTCATCGATTGTATCAGATGATTATTTTGGTTTATTAGATGATGATGAGGGAGAGGCTTCGAATGATTTGGTCGATATTGGGATAGGTCGTTTACCAGCAAGAAATAGGGCTGAAGCAGATGCAATGGTTAAAAAAATTATAGCTTATGCATCGCCAAAATCTTTCGGGGAATGGCGTAATTGGATGTCTTTTGTGTCTGATGATGCGGATCCAAGTGATGGGTTTACCTTCATGCAGGATGCTGATAAACTAGATAAGATAGTTGCTGATAGCGCTTCTAGAATGAATGTTCAGAAGCTTTTTATGGATGCTTACACTCAAGTTTCGGGTTCTGGTGGTCAGCGTTATCCTGCTGGCGCAGAGGCTATTTCAGAAAGAGTTGAAAAGGGCGCTTTGATGATGTATTATATCGGACATGGCGGTGAGTTAGGTTGGGGGCATGAGCGAATATTAGAGGTAGGTACTATAAATAAATGGTCTAACAATCCAAAACTTCCGGTTTTTATTACCGCTACTTGTGAGTTTACACGTTTTGACGATCCAAGGCGAACTTCTGCTGGAGAGTATGTTATGTTGAATCCAGATGGTGGTGGTGTCGCTTTACTTACAACAACTAGGGCTGTGTATGGAAGTCCAAACCTTACACTAACTACCCGCTTTACTGAGGCGGCATTTTCATCCATCACCAGTGGACAACAGAGACTGGGGGATTTGACTCGATTAACGAAAATTAGAAGTCTGTCAATTGGTGATACTGGTGTAGTAGGCGAAAATGCAACAGTAGCAAACAATACAAGATGCTTCACGCTTCTAGGTGATCCTGCTTTAAAGCTGGCATATCCTGAATATGACGTTTTGATTTCTTCTATGCCGGATACTATTCGTGCTTTGGATAAAGTTAAAATCACAGGTCGAGTTGCGGATAAAAGTGGAAATACACTTGAAGATTTTAATGGGATTGTAATTCCAGTAGTTTTTGACAAGGAATCGAAATTGCGCACTCAGAACAACGATGGTCGAGGGACTTATGATTATGATGAACGAAGAAGTATTGTCTTTAGGGGTAAAGTGAGGGCTATGAATGGATTGTTTGAGGTAGAGTTTATTGTTCCAAAGGATATTGAGAAGGAATATGGAATTGGAAAAGTTAGCACCTATGCTTACGATGACTCCCGTGATGCAAGTGGTAGCTATTTTGATTTTATTATTGGAGGATTATCAGAAAACCCAACCGTTGACAATGAAGGTCCTGAGGTAGAGTTGTATATGAATAATACAAAGTTTGTTTTTGGTGGATTGACCGATCAAGATCCAGATTTGTATGCGATACTTCAAGATTTTTCTGGAATTAACATGGTTGGTACCGGTATTGGCCATGATCTTATTGCTGTGCTTGATGGTAATTCTAGCAATACTTTGGTCATGAATGACTATTATGAAGCAGATATCAATTCATATCAGAATGGAAAAGTGATCTATCCTTTTAATGATTTGAAAGAAGGACTACATACACTTAAGTTTCAAGCTTGGGACGTTCATAATAATCCATCAGAAGCCTACACTGAATTTGTGGTGGCCAATAGTGAGGCCTTTGCTTTAGACCACATTCTCAATTATCCCAATCCATTTACCACGAACACCAATTTTTATTTCGAACACAACAAACCAGGTCAAAGTCTTGACGTTAATATTGATGTGTTTACCGTTAGTGGTAAGTTAGTGAAATCTATCAGAGGAGCTTATTTCTCTGATGGATATCGTGTGGGTCCAATCCAATGGGATGGTTTAGACGAATATGGAGATAACATTGGCAAAGGAGTCTATCTATATAAGCTAAATGTAAAAACACCACAAGGTCAAACAGCCGAGGAGTTTGAACGTCTAGTAATTTTAAACTAAACCATTAATTGGGGTTAACTATATTCGCAAGCTTCTTTAAAACACACTGCCTATAGATTCTAATTCTACTTTTGTTAAGACAACTATGAAAAAGCAAATACTAGTAGCCGCCCTATTTTTAATGGGTGCAAGCAGTGTGTATAGTCAAACTCAGGCGGGAGCTTATTGGCTAAACTATTTGAATACAATCACCACAGCGGTGCCTTTTTTAAATATCAATCCAGAAACTCGCGGTGGTGGAATGGGTGATGTAGGTGTAGCGACATCGGCTGACGGAGCTTCTATGCATTGGAATGTATCCAAAATAGCTTTTATAGAAGACAACTCAGGAGTTAGTATAAGCTACACTCCTTGGCTGAGATCATTGGTTCCGGATATATCATTGGCTTATCTTTCAGGTTATTACAAGATTGACAAAATGAGTGCTGTAACAGGTAGCTTGAGATATTTTTCTTTAGGGGCGATTCAATTCACGAATCAATTCGGGCAAAACACTGTCTCGTTCACTCCTAATGAATTTGCTCTTGATGTAGGATATGCGCGTAAACTTGCAGAGCGTTTTTCGGTAGGGTTAGCGGCTAGGTATGTTAATTCAAATCTTACGGGTGGCCAGCAAGTAGTTGGAGCTAATTCAAAGCCTGGCAGAACTGTTGCAGTGGATTTATCTGCATTTTATGAAAACAAAGACATCGTGCTTTTTGAAAAAGATGCAGAGGTTGCGTGGGGATTTAATATTAGCAATTTAGGAGGTAAAATTTCATACACCAATGCAACTAACCGTGATTACTTGCCTATCAATTTAAGAGTGGGCCCAAGAGTAACAATGAATTTGGATGACTATAATTCAATCTCGGTTGCTGTTGATTTGAATAAATATTTAGTACCAACTCCGCCAGAGTATTTGATTGACTCTAACGGTATTATTGTAAAAGATGAAAACGGCAATAACCGAATTGCTTCTGGTTTAGATCCGGATCGTCCTGTACCTGCTGGTGTGATTGGGTCTTTTTACGATGCGCCCGGAATTGTAAGTTATGACGAAAACAATAACCCTGTAATAGCACCTGGTTCACGTTTTGGCGAAGAGCTCAGAGAGGTGACTATTGGTACAGGCGTTGAATATTGGTATGACAAACAATTTGCTGCGCGAGTAGGTTATTTCTATGAGCATTTAAGTAAAGGAAATCGCAAATATTTGACCGTAGGTTTAGGGTTAAGATTAAATGTTTTCGCACTAGACTTTAGTTATTTGGTTCCAACCAATTTCAACAGAAATATTGTTGCGAATGCATCACCGCTTGCACGAACTTTAAGATTTACGCTTGCCTTCAATTTTAATGACATGAAGAAGGGCGATACTACTACTGAATGAGAATAAGAGTCGGATTTGGGTATGATGTTCATCAATTGAAGGAAGGCCGTTTGTGCCGCCTTGGTGGTGTAGAAATACCTTCAGATTTAGGCCCAGATGGGCATAGTGATGCAGATGTTTTATTACATGCAATTTGCGATGCACTTCTCGGTGCAGCTGGTTTAAGAGATATAGGATTTTATTTTCCCAACACTAGTGATGATTTTAAAGGCGCTGATAGTCGTGAACTTCTGCGTGAAGTAATGCGCTTGATTACCGAAAAGGGTTTTGCCCTTGGTAATATTGATGCCACCTTGATTTCAGAAACTCCAAAAATTTCTCCCTACATTGGTCAAATTAAAAACGCCATTGCTACCATTTGTGGAATAGGAGATGACGAGGTAGCAGTAAAGGCTACCACAGCCGAGAAAATGGGCTTTGTAGGAAGACGTGAAGGGATCGAAGCGCATGCCGTAGTTTTGCTGGAGAAGATTTCTTCATAATGTATACACACAAACACATTGGTATTGATTTTAAAACGGTTGAATCCGTTGGTCAATTAGAACCGCATCATCAAAAATTAGTCTTGAAAGCGCGCGAAGCTGCTTGGAAAGCTTACGCTCCATATTCAAAATTTTATGTTGGTGCTGCTGTTGAGCTAGATAATGGCGAAATAGTGCTCGGTAGCAATAAAGAAAACGCGTCTTTTCCTGCCGGAATTTGTGCTGAGCGAAATGCTTTGAATTATGTTTCAGACCATTTTCCAGATCAAAAAATTGTAAGAATTGCAGTCACTGCCAACCCTCAAGAATTCACACTTTCTGAACCAGTTTCACCCTGCGGTGTTTGTAGGCAGGTAATGGCGGAATATGAACGTGTTCAAAAACAGCCTTTCGAAATTTTGCTCACAGCTCAAGAGGGCGAGGTGCTTATTTTGAACAGCGCAGTAGACCTTTTACCCTTTCATTTTTACTTATCACAACTAAAGAAATAAGCAACTGAATTTATTGCCTTGTGCTTAGGTATCAAGTTATAAATTTGTCGCCCATTCAATAAATGATTATGGCCAAGAAAAAAGCATCAGAAAATTTAGCTTTCACAAAGGAGCAATATATAAAGTGGTATAGAGATATGCTACTCATGAGAAGATTTGAAGAAACATGCGGTAACCTTTATCTACAGCAAAAGTTTGGTGGTTTTTGTCACTTATATATAGGACAAGAAGCCATTGCTGCAGGCTTTGCTTCGGCAATGCAAAAAGGAGATAAGATCATTACCGCTTATCGCGATCACGCGCACCCATTGGCTATGGGCATGCACCCAAACATTGTCATGGCAGAACTTTATGGTAAAAGCACTGGCTGTTCGAAAGGTAAAGGCGGTTCTATGCACATGTTTGATAAAGAGTTGAACATGATGGGTGGACATGGTATTGTTGGTGCGCAAATTCCTATGGGTGCTGGTATAGCTTTCGCTGAAAAGTATAATGGAACAAGCAATGTTTGTTTGACCTTCATGGGTGATGGTGCAGTACGTCAAGGAGCACTTCACGAAACTTTCAACATGGCAATGCTTTGGAAATTGCCAGTGATCTTCATCGTTGAGAATAACAATTACGCGATGGGAACTTCTGTTGCAAGAACTACAAACGTTACTGATCTTTCAAAACTTGGTTTGAGCTATGATATGCCAGGCGAAAGCGTTGACGGAATGAACGTAGAAAGCGTTCATGAAGCAATTGCGAAAGCAGCACAGCATTGTAGAGACGGAAAAGGACCTTACTTGTTAGATATCAAAACATATCGATACAAAGGTCATTCTATGAGTGATCCTCAGAAATACAGAACAAAAGACGAGGTAAACGAATACAAGGAAAAAGATCCAATCGCTCAAGTATTGAATACAATCATGGAGCATAATTTCCTTTCGGAAAAAGAAATAGCAGACATCGAAGCAGAAGTGAAAGAATTGGTAGCTGGATCAGTAAAGTTTGCTGAAGAATCTCCAGAACCAGAGCTTGAAGAGCTATATAAAGACGTATACTCGGAAGACTATCCATATATAATGGACTAATACAATAGAAAGAATGGCTGAAGTAATTAAAATGCCAAAGCTTAGCGACACCATGACTGAAGGTGTTATAGCTAACTGGCAGAAAAAAGTTGGAGAAAAGGTAGGTTCTGGTGATGTGTTGGCTGAGATTGAATCAGACAAGGCAACGTTAGAATTTGAATCATTTCATGACGGTTTTTTGCTTCATATTGAAGTAGAAGCAGGCAAATCAACAGAGGTTGATAATGTGATCGCCATCATTGGTGAAAAAGGAGAGGATATCACTGCAATCCTTAAAGAAGCCAAAGAAGCATTTGCCAATGAATCTGCAGCTCCTAAAGAAGAGAAAGCAGCTCCAAAACAAGAAGAACCTAAAAAGGCGGCTCCTGCTCCAGCAGTTGCTGAGAAAAAGGCGCAACCTCGTCCGGTAGCTAAAGAAGCTCCATCGGTTGATTCTTCTGACGATCGCACTAAAATTTCACCGCTAGCTAGAAAGTTAGCTGAAGAAAAAGGCGTGAGCTTGAGAGCCATAAGAGGTTCTGGTGAAAATGGTCGTATCGTGAAACGCGACATTGAGAATTTTGGCGGAGCAAGCGCTATTTCGCAAATAGAGCGTTCTAGAGATGTTCAAGTTTCTCAAATGCGCAAGGTGATTGCCCGCAGACTGGGCGAAAGCAAGTTTACTGCACCACATTTCTACCTTACCATTGATTTGGATATGGATAGAGCTATGGATGCAAGAACCGCAATAAATAGTGCAATTGCTCCAGAAAAAGTAAGCTTTAACGATTTAGTTATAAAAGCGGCTGCAGTTGCATTACAAGATCATCCTGCCGTAAATGCTGGTTGGTATGGTGATTTTATTCGTTACAACGATCACGTGCACATGGGTGTAGCGGTAGCAGTAGACGAAGGATTACTTGTTCCTGTAGTGAAGTTTGCATCTGGTAAAACACTAACTCAAATTTCAGGAGAAGTAAGAGATTATGCTAAAAGAGCAAAATCTAAGAAACTACAACCTCAAGAAATGGAAGGTAGTACGTTTACTATTTCAAATCTGGGTATGTTCGGAATCGAAGATTTTACGGCTATTATAAATCCACCTAACAGTTGTATAATGGCTGTAGGGTCTATAAGACAAGAGCCGGTTGTAAAAGACGATGCAATTGTAATTGGAAACAGAATGAAAGTTACCTTAAGCTGCGATCATAGAGTAGTTGATGGAGCTTTAGGAGCTCAATTCTTGCAGACATTTAAGAAATACATGGAGAACCCAATTGTTTTATTGGGTATGGCCTCAATTTAAGAACCACTTAAAGAGGCTACTTCACGTTTAGTATCATGAGCCAGACCGATGTTATCGAGTCTGGCTTTTTCTTTTGCTAAATGCACATCAAAAGCTTCTTTGAATTCCGACTTTATCGGTTCACTTGGTGGAATTTTTTCATTGCGATGATCTACCTGTGTGCCATTTTTCCAAAACCTGAAACATACGTGTGGTCCGGTAGCGAGTCCTGTACTGCCTACATAACCGATCACCTGCCCTTGTTTTACTCTTGTGCCAGCTTTCATGCCACTTGCAATTTTACTCATGTGTAAGTATTGGGTAGTGTAAGTATGATTGTGTTTTACCTTGACGTAATTGCCGTTATAGCGGCTGTATTTTGCTTCTAAAACTACACCATCGCCCACAGTCATAATTGGTGTTCCCGTTGGCGCAGCGTAGTCAGTTCCTAGATGCGCTTTCCATCGTTTTTGCACTGGATGAAACCTGCGTTGAGTATAGCCAGAGCTGATTCTGCTGAATTTTAAAGGAGCTTGTAAAAAGGCTTTTCTAAGACTTAACCCTTGCTCATCAAAATAGTCAGGTCCTTCGTCTTGTGAAAATTGAAAAGCATAAAAAGGTACATCTTCATGTTGAAACAACGAAGCTGTAATCTCATCTACGCCCACTACTTGGTCATTCACTTTTTTCACTTGGTAAATGACTTTGAAGAAATCACCTTTTTGAATACGATAAAAGTCAATGCTCCAAGCATAAATATCTGCCAATTCCATGGCTAGAGCCGGACTTAAATCTTGATCAATCAAGGTTTGATAAAGCGAAGAATTAATAACTCCAGCTGCTGTGCGTTCTTCTAAATCTACCGGACGTTCACCATGATATACTCTCATGGTGTCTCTCAAATCATACACTACATATTCAATAGCTGAAGCTTCATAAATGAAAAATTGAGCTTTTTGTAGTGTGTCATTTGTAGAGATTAGTGTGTAGTTTTTTCCTGCATTAAGTTTTCTAATGTCAAAAACGGTTTTAGCTTTAGTTGCCAGCTTCGTTATTTCCTGATAGTTGATGTTATAAGGCAACAGAATTTCAGCTAAAAACTGGTTTGGTTGAATTTTACCTTTTTCTACATGAAAGCCTTGTAAGTCGATTCCAAACTCTTCGATGCATTCTTCTTCGTTCAGGAGGTCAACTTTTTCGAGCATTTGAGTTTCAGTTTCGAACTCTTGCTCCGAAATAATAATATTGATGGCGCCAAATAGTAGGGTAGCAGCGGCCAATGCTAAGATGAATTTTTTAATCAAAACTTAAGCTCCTTTTACGTTGAGTGATGATGCGAAAACTTCTTCAACCCAACCGCGACCCCAGTTTTCGAGTTCGTCTTTAGACCAAAGTGAAGGATAAAAAACTCTAAGTTGTAATCTTGGAGGCAAGTATTTCTGCCAATTGGTTCCGCCAGTTGCAGGTGCGTCTCCTTCTTTGCTAGCCAAATAACGAACCGCGCTTTTGTAATGCATAAGCGGCCAATTGATGTTTACGTTCACATCTAGTTGGCGCATTTGAGTGAGCAATTCTGGATTGCTTTGTTCTTTAATCGTTAGTTGCTTGTATTTTTCCCAAATGTTGCAGTCTTTGAAACGCTGAGCCATTTCTAAAAGTGGCTTTGTGTATTTCTGCTCAAATTGCTCTAACGTAAGCGTCTTTTTTCCTGTTTCTGATTCGGTAGCTCCTTGTTTCCAATAGATGTATTGAAACAATTCTTCAATGCTGCGATCATCATTTTCGGGCTCTTCATTTTTATGAGCCTTCTGAACCAAGTTTGCCATACTCGTTGATGCAATTTCAATCATTCTGTATTGAGCAGATTGAAATCCACTTGCTGGAAGAAGCGCCATTCTAAATCGCAAGAATTGTTCTTTTTCCATGCCTTGAACCATTATTTCAAAGCTTTTGGTCAATGCTTCGAAGTAGCTATTAACACGCTTTACTCGCGCAGCTAAAAAGTCGGCTTCGATTTTGTCTTTCCAACCTTGATCTTTCCCATTTTCGCCAATTTCTTTCCCATTTTTCGAAATCTGTTCAAGTTCATGTAAGCTCAATTTGAAATAAAGCTCCGTGATTTGATGATAGATGATGAAAATTTGCTCATCAGGAAAATCTGTTTTTGGATTTTGAAGCGTTAGCAAAGTATCCAAATGAATATAATCCCAATAAGTAAGGTAGTTCGAAAGCAAAAGACCATCGAGGTAAGCGTTAATGTCTTGCCCCATCGATTCGTATTTTGCTCTAAGCTTTTCGAGTTGATCGTTTAGGTTGTTCAATGTTGAAAAATTATCCTTCGAAAATAGGTCTATATATTAGAATGAAAAGCCACAATTCGATCAGTTTCTAACACTGATAGGTCAACCCAAATTAGTCTTCGATTATGGCGATGGGATTGGCTAACCCACTGTAATCTGTTAATTGCATTTTTATAGACCCAACCAAGATTTGAGCCTCAGCCATTACTGGGATTTTGTTTTTGTCTCTGGTGATCCAAACTTTTAAATCTTCTTCTTTTTTGAAAATTCGTCCTGTTTGAACCACAGGTGAAAATACCATACAATCAAATATTTTATCGTTGACCTCTTTTTGTTCTACGCCCAAATATTTGATCTTTAATGGCCAAATTTCGTTGTCTACAAAAGCTTGAAATTCAAAAATATCTCCTGGCTTTGCTTTGCTATAATCATTAGCTCGAGCTCGGTAAAAACTTGAAATCATATCCTGAATTCCAAGAGGAACTTTGTATTCCTTCTTCTTTTCAGTTACCACCTTTTGTTCATAAGGATTGAACGTGTAGTACTGTTGAAGATTAAATCCACCTTCGTGAATGTCTCTCACAAAAATCCAAGGAAACACCCCGTTCTTGTCTAAATAAGTTTCGTAGCGATCGCGCACTTTGAAGAACCAATTGAAAGTGCCGGTACTGTTTCCTAAACCCACAATGTGATACACTTCGCGATCAGCAATGGTGTGGTTTTCTTTTTTAATCTCGATACTGGCTTCGCCTGCATCAAGCCAACCGTATGATATTTCATAATTCAATTTTTCGCCTTTGGCAAAAGCTTGATGTTTTATGGTAGGTAAAATTATGGTGTTGTTTTCGACTGGTGGAGTTTCTTGCGCTCCAACATTAAAAAACAAAAGGCTAGATAATATGAATGATAAACTCATTTGGATCTGTTTTCTTGAAAGTTCCAAACGCTGTGCCATTCTAATTATTCTGATTCAAGGGTTTTTCTCAGCTTGAAAAAACGCCAAGCTTCAGCAATAGCTGCACCCACAATACTTTTAATGACTGTGCCTGGCAAAAATGGACTCACATTTACATTGAAACTCACATCTACGCTGTTTATAGCAAGCCATCCTATTCCTAAAACAGTGAGTACAGCATGCATAAAAACAAAAATGAGGAATGTTATAAGAAACCCACTTTGACCTTTAATGTAGTCTTTCAAAAGACTGGTTAAGAAGGCTATGACTAAGAAGCCGACTAAATATCCGCCACTGGTTGAGTAGAAATATTTCCAGCCGCCAAGTCCACCAGCAAACACGGGTACACCAAGTGCGCCAAGCACTAAATAAAGGCCAATAGCAGCCACACCAACATTGCTTCTGAAAATAAGAGGAATCAATATCGCCATCATGCTTTGCAGAGAAATAGGCAACACAATTCCACTAAAGTTGATGGAAGTTAGGCTGCTTAACCACATGAGCATGAGGGCCAACAAAAGTTGACCTGATATATTTAGTAAATCCTTCAATCCGTAGCTTATCTAGATTACAATGTTTACAATCCTACCTGGGACAATGATAACTTTTTTCGGAGTCTTACCTTCAAGCCATTTAGCAGATTGCTCATGTTCCATCACAATTTTTTCTATTTCATCTTTATTCATTTTGGTAGCTAGCTCAAGCGTAAATCTCATTTTACCATTAAATGAAACAGGATAGTTGTGTGTGTCAGATTTTAAGTATTCTGGATTGAAAACTGGCCATGCCGCATTGGTTATACTCTCTTTGTTTCCTAGTTTTTGCCAAAGCTCTTCGGCAATGTGAGGTGCATGGCAACTAATCAAAATAGAGAGCGGTTGAATAATTGCTCGCTTGTTGCATTTCAATTCTCCAAGCTCGTTCACTGCAACCATAAATGCGCTTACTGAAGTATTGAACGAGAAACGTTCCATATCGTCAGAAACCTTTTGAATGCATTTATGTAAAGCTTTTAGTTCATCATTATTTGGTGCTTCGTCACTAATGGTGAAGTTGCCGTTTTCGTCATGAACCAAACGCCAAAGTTTTCGCAAAAAGCGAGAAACTCCATCAATACCTTTTGTATTCCAAGGTTTATGCATTTCAATTGGCCCTAAAAACATTTCGTGTAAACGCAATGCGTCAGCTCCGTGTTCGGCCACTACATCATCTGGATTAACTACGTTTCCGTAGCGCTTGCTCATTTTTTGACCATCTTCCGCTTGAATCATTCCTTGATTGATCAGCTTTTTGGCGGGCTCGTCAAAAGGAATATAGCCCAAGTCGTGCAGCACTTTGGTCCAAAATCTGAAATAAAGTAAATGGCCTGTAGCATGTTCTGCACCGCCAAGGTATAAGTCTACTTGACCCCAATATTTAACGACATCTTCAGCTACAAAATTCTTGGCTCGTGCTTCAGGATTGTTTTCCATCATGTAGCGTAAATAATACCAGCTGCTGCCCGCCCAACCTGGCATGGTGCTCAATTCCATTGGATAGCCACTGCCGTTTTCAACCAATTTGCCAGCTTCTCGATCCCAATTCCAAGAAGCAGCGCGGCCTAAAGGCGGCTCACCAGTTGAGGTTGGTAAGTATTCGTCAATCTCTGGTAGCGTAATTGGTAATTTGTCCTCGTCTATTGTATAAGGAATTCCATTTCTGTAATAGATTGGAAAAGGCTCACCCCAATAACGCTGACGGCTGAAAACCGCATCGCGCAGTTTGTAGTTTACTTTTCTTTTGCCAAGCGCTTCGGTTTCTAATTTTTCAAGAATTACTTGAATCGCCTCTTTTACTGATTTGCCATTCAGAAATTCTGAGTTGATAAGGATTCCGTCCTTTCTTTCGTCAGCAGCCTCGCTCACATCTTGGCCTTCAATCACTGGAATAATTGGTAAGTTGAAATAAGTCGCAAAATCCCAATCTCTTTGATCGCCCGCAGGCACGGCCATGATAGCACCAGTGCCATAGCCAGCCAAAACATAATCGCCAATCCAAATTGGTACTTCGGCACCTGTGATTGGATTGATGGCATATGAACCTGTAAAAGCACCAGTCACGATTTTAGTCTCTGACATTCTTTCGCGCTCTGAACGACCTTTTACATAGTCTAAATAGGCTTCGATTTTTTGCGTCTGTTCTGATGTGGTTATATGTTTTGTGAGTTCATGCTCAGGAGCAATAACCATGAAAGTTGCTCCGAATATGGTGTCGGGTCTGGTAGTGAAAACCTTGATAGCGCTATTCTGGTTTTTAATTTTGAA
>CAZWXC010000005.1:0-20465 GCA_964637935.1 uncultured Flavobacteriales bacterium
CCATTAAAATGGTCAATCACCTCTTTTATGTTGCCTGCGGCAAGCACATCAATACCACTTACAATGGCTGCTTCAAGCGCATTTTGTTTAGGTAAAATAAAGCCTTTAAAACCTTCTTTTTTCGCCTGTATGGCGATGGGCAATGTTCCTTTTATCGGGCGTAGTTCACCATCCAAAGCCAACTCACCCATGATGATATACTTATCAACTTCTTCAGAATTAATTTGGTCTGAAGCAGCCAAAATGCCCATGGCTAATGGCAAGTCATAAGCTGAACCTTCTTTGCGAATATCAGCAGGCGCCATGTTGATCGTAATTTTCTTTCCTGGAATTTTATAACCTGTGTTGGTAAGTGCGGCATCAATTCTTTGCTGACTTTCTTTCACTGCGCTATCGGGTAAACCAACCAACGAAAAGTTGATGCCTTTGTCAATGTTTACCTCAATGGTAATGGTAGTTGCATCTACGCCATGCACAGCGCTGCCAAATGTTTTTACGAGCATAGGTTAGAAAATAGTGCGGCTAAAGTAAGAAAGGCTTGCGGATAATTGAGAGTTGGAGCAAACACTAAAAAAAGCCCCGCGATTTGCGAGGCTTTTCAAATGATTTATGATGCTTGAATATTATTTTCCAGCTTGAAAAGCTTTCACTCCTGTCTCTAACCAATCGATATATTTTTCGATATCAGGATCATAAGCTGTAGTGCCGTTTAGCGCTTTGATTTCTTCGTGGTTTATGATCACATATTGTGGTTGTGAGTTTGATTGGAAATGCTTGATTTGGAAATCTGCCCACTTATTGCCAATCGTTTTTATCTTTTTTCCTGTTGTTTCTGAAACATATTGTTCTGCTTTAGGAAGTTCCGTTTTTTCATCCACGTAAAGTGAAATTAAGATCACATCTCCACTTAAAATATCTAATACACGTGGATCGCTCCAAACTGATTCTTCCATTTTGCGACAATTAACACAGGCCCAACCTGTAAAGTCAAGCATTACTGGTTTGTTCACTTTTTTGGCGTATGCCATGCCTGTTTCAAAATCGTGAAAACAGTTTAAGTTGTGTGGGCAATGACTTGGGTCTGCCCCTTCGGGTATATCGTTTGCGGCTGATACATGAGCTACCGCTCCACCGCTACTTCCTACACCATTGGGCGATTCGCTGTAAAACATCGGTGGAGGAAAACCACTGATTAACTTCAAAGGCGCGCCCCACATTCCTGGAATTAAATAAAAGGTAAAGGCCACAAATACCAATCCTAGTAAGGTTCGGCTAACGCTTAATCTTTCAAGCGGTGAATCATGTGGCATTCGAATAAAACCCAAAAGATAAAGAGCAAGCATTGCTGAAACTGCAATCCAAATGGCAATGAATATTTCTCGAGTTAAAAGGCCTGCTTGAACGACCAAATCGGCATTCGAGAGGAATTTGAATGCAAGTCCAATTTCTAAAAAACCCAACACCACTTTCACTGAGTTAAGCCAACCGCCAGATTTTGGCAAAGAATTCATCCATCCAGGAAATGCTGCAAACAACCCAAAAGGCAGTGCAAGTGCCAATGAAAAAGCACCCATACCCACAAGCGGACCAGCTACACCACCATGCACCGCGGCTTCTACCAACAAGGTACCGATGATAGGACCTGTGCAGCTAAAGGAAACTAAAGACAGCGCAAATGCCATGAAGAAAATGCCGATCATGCCACCTTTGTATGATTGTTGGTCAACTTTATTTACAAATGAAGAAGGCAACGTGATTTCGAAAGCGCCTAAAAATGAAATGGCAAACACTATCAAGAGCACGAAAAAGGCAAGGTTGAACCAAACGTTTGTAGAAAGTGCGTTGAGTGCATCGGCACCGAAAATGAGTGTAACCGCAAAACCCAAGAAAGTGTAGATGAATATGATGAACAAACCATAAATAATGGCGTTGCTTATACCTTTAGCTTTGGTGCCCGATTGTTTAGTAAAAAAGCTTACGGTCATCGGAATCATAGGAAAAACACATGGAGTAAGCAAAGCGGTTAAACCACCTAAGAACCCAAGAATAAAAATTCCGAGTAACCCACCATTGTCATCTTCTTCCTGCTCTTCTTGAAGATTTGACTCCACAGCTGGCGCTTCAATTTCTGCACTTACCAGTTTTCCTTCTTTAGCGTTGATTTCGAATTCAATACTTTCTGGCGGCAAACATCTTTCGGCATCGCAGGTCATGAAATATATTTCGCCTGTAATGTTTTCGTTACCCGAGATTTTGAAATCTTGCTCCAAAGTCATGATGTTGCTGTAATAGCTTAAGTCCATCATGAAGTTTGGATCGTATTCTTGAATCAATTCACCTTTTTCGCGCATTTCTCCAACGAGTTCATGCGATCCTCCTGTGAAGTTGAATTCTGTTGCAATTGGCCCGTCTTCGTTTGGTAAATCTTTTGAATAAACATGCCAATGCTCGTCAATGGTGGCTATTGCGATTAAGGTGTAGATGTCATCGTTCTTTTTTACCAATTCAAATTTCCAGGAAACGGGATTAAAAATCTCTGGCTCGCTTTGTTCTTCTGTCGATTGATCTGAAATTGACGCCACTTCCATTGTTTCTGGAGCTTCTTCGGCTTTGCTCGTTTCTTTTTCTTCAGCTTTTGGAGCTGGGTTGTTTGGGTTTGATGTTGGCTTTATAGCTGCTTCAATATCAAACTCAAATTCTAGGTATTCGGGAGGTAGGCATTTGCTGTCGTCACAAGTCATGTAGGTGAGTTCGCCCTTTATTTTGGCGGTTTTAGCAGTAAGCTTCACCATTTGGGTGAGTACGGCTTTGTTTTCAAACCACGTAAGTTTTGCTTGAAAAATGGGGTCAAACTCAGTGTGTGTGGCAGATTCTTTTATGTCGCCTACGAGTTCTGCGCCTTCTATTTCAAGAAAGTCTACGGCAGAAGGTACTGGACCTAAATCATCGGCTAGTTTGGTAGAATACACATGCCACTTGTCTTCAATAGTTGCCGAAAAGGTGAGTTCTGCTTGATTGTCGCCCACGAGTTTGTGGTTAAACTTCCACTTTACAGGATCATAAACTTGTGAAACTGCTTGAAAGGCAATAAGTAAGAGTGGTAAGATGGTGTAGATGATTCGCTTCATTTCCTTGAAATTGTAACAGCGCAAAAATAATGAAAGCCCACTGCCACCAACAGAAACCGACAACTGAGTTTGGATTCTTAACTTTCGGCAATAGCCGAGTCAGCTAGCCGAGTTTTTTCATTTTTTTAGAAATGAGGCCAAAAGGGCTCAATAGGTAGAGTTTTTAATAGAATGTTGCTTGAACGCCCAAGCTGACAAAGTTTTTTAATTGGAAAAGAGTTGAACTTTAAAATACGATCATGTGCGTATTTCAATTTTTCGATGAAGCACTCAACTTCACATTTTTAATATGTGGGCCATGAGATTTAAAAGCTATTTGTATGCAGTAGGGATAATTTTAACAGGATTTTGCTATTCTTCTTGTAAAAAGCTAGATGAAGTTCAAGACAAGGTTGAAGATGTTGCGCTTGGCGACATAGAAAAAGTGGAGGGTACTTGGACCTTGAATAGTGTGAGATATGTTTATGAAGAAACAGTAAATGATATTTGGACAACTTTTACAGATACACTTTATCCAGATGCTTCGGGTATACTAACTATTACCGCAGTTAACGAAGATGATATTGAAGGGTCTTATGATTTTACGTTTAACGATACTAGTTCGGTTCGAGAATTCACAGGAGATTTTTCATCAATAGCTCCAACAGTTTACACATTACGATTTAAAAGCAATCAAGAGCATGACTTGTTTGATGCTGGGGTTTTCTTAGACTTGTTGATCGAAGAAAACACGGAAACAAGTCTAAAATTGAACCGAAAACAATTAATACCGAAAACGAGTTTTTCACCTGGTGTTCGAGAAAACTGGTACTTGGTTTTTACCAAATAATTTTCCCTGTCTACCTATTTTTAACTCAAAAAAGGCGGCTTTCTCATTGCTGAGAAGCCGCCTTTCTTTTCCTACTAACCCATGAAACCTAAACCCAAACCTACCTTCATGAAGCTGTGACACATGGGTCAGAAATCACAGCGTTGTCTAAAGTTTTATAAGTGAATCTCTTTGTCACCAGCCAAGCGATATGCAAAGCGAGTTTTGAGATAATACATTGCTGGTACAATTACCAAGGTTAAGAATGTGGCGAACGTAAGTCCGAAAATCACGGTCCAACTCATTGGTCCCCAAAACACTACGTTGTCTCCACCTACATAAATGTTTGCATCGTAGTTGTTTAATAAACCAATGAAATCGATGTTTAACCCTACAGCCAACGGCACCAAACCAAGCACTGTAGTGATTGCCGTTAGCAATACTGGACGTAAACGTGTTTTACCACCTTCTACCATGCAATCAATCAATACTGGGATTGGAAGTTTTGCATTTTCGGAAAGACCTAATTCATCTTTCTTACGATCCATGATCAACTTGGTGTAATCGATCAATACAATGGCGTTGTTTACTACAATTCCCGCTAAGGAAATAATACCAATCATGGTCATGATGATGACGAAGTCCATTTGGAAAATAACCAAACCAAGGAACACGCCTATCAAACTCAAAACAACCGAACCAACAATTATGAATGGTGTAAGTGCCGAGTTGAATTGTGCTACCAAAATCAAGAAGATGAGGAATACAGCAATTAGTAGTGCGGTGCTCAAAAAGGCCATTTCCTTAGCTTGATCTTCTTGCTGACCAGTAAACTTGGCATCAACACCTTCTGGCATTTCATAGTTTTCAAGAGCTACTTGCAATTGTGCTACAACCTCATTGGCATTATAACTCTCAAGCACGTTTGATGCTATAGTGATTAAGCGAGTTTGTTCTTTACGCTTTACAGCACTAAAAGTAGTAGAGTTAGATGCAGTGGCTACGGCAGAAATTGGCACTTGCTGAATGCGTCCGTTGGTTTGATCACGGAAAGTGATGCGTTGGTTCATCATCGCATCTTGATCAAAACGATACTTGTCTTGCAAGCGAATCATGATTGGGTATTCGTCTTCGCCTTCTTTAAAGCTGCTCACTTCCATACCAAACAATGAATTACGCAGTGTAGAACCAATTTGGCCAGTGCTCACATTCAATCTTCTTGCTTTTTGACGATCAATGGTCACAGGCATTTCTGGTTTACCAAGTTGCACATCAAGTTTCAATTCTTCTACTCCAGCCACGTTTTGCTCGTTCAAATATTCTTTCAGCAGCTCAGCTTCTACCAATAGTTGCTCGTAATCGTCACCGCTTACTTCTATATTAATTGGTTTTGCTTGTGGTGGTCCTGCAGGATCTTTGTCTACTGTAATTTGCACACCTGGAGTATTAGCCACCAATGCGCGTATTTGGTCCATTACTTCGTTGGTGCTTACGCCTCGTCTGTCTTGAAACTGAACAAACGAAACCGTGATGCGCGCCTTGTTTGGCGTAGCAGCCATTGATGGACCTTCGGCAGGATCAGAAGTGCCAGCACCCACTTGGGCGATGATAGACTCTATTAAAAAGTTGTTGCGGTAAGTAATGCCATTTTCTTCTGAAACATCTTCAAATTGCTTGGCATAATTTACGATTTCATCTTCCAGCTTTTTCGTGGTTTTGTTTATCACTTCTATATCGGTACCAATGGGCGCCTCTATAAACACGTTTACATAGTTGGGCATGTTTGCCGGAAAGAAAACTACTTTGGGCATGAATGCACCAAGCAGCATGAATGATACAATCAATAAACCAATAGTTCCAAAGAAATACCACAGTGGATTTTTGCCTTTGAAAACAGACTTTAATGTGCTTTCATAAATGCGTTCGAGCGCGGGTAAAATGCGGCCTTGAAAATAATTAGTAGCTGGCGTTAAGAGGAACTTAGTTATCGGAACCATGATTCCGAAGAATATCAATAAGCTTCCTAGCCAAGTAATGGCTGGAGTAACTAACAAGCCAAGTAAAATTAACACCGATCCAATTGTGATGGCGCGTTTGGCGGGCATTTCTTTCTCTTCAATTTTCATGTAAAGCATGGTCAATACAGGATTGATAACCAATGCCACAAAAAGCGAAGAACTCAAAACGATGATGAGCGTGAAAGGCAAGAAATACATGAATTGCCCCATGATTCCAGGCCAAATCATCAATGGTAAAAAGGCTGCGAGGGTAGTGGCAGTAGAAGCAATAATTGGCCAAGCTACTTCGCCCACACCATATTTTGCTGCTTCATAGCTGCTATAACCTTCGCTCATTAATCTGTACACGTTTTCAACCACCACAATTCCGTTGTCTACCAACATACCAAGTGCTAGCACCAAGGCAAAAAGCACCATCATGTTTAGCGTAACGCCCATGGTATTGAGAATAAAGAAGCTGATGAACATAGAGAGTGGAATGGCCACCCCAACGAACAAAGCATTTCTCAAACCAAGGAAAAACAACAGCACTAGAATTACGAGCAGCATACCGAAAATGATGTTGTTTTCGAGCTCGCTTACTTGGGTTCTTGTTTGTTTTGATTGATCTCCAGTGATGCTTATTTCCAAGTTTTCAGGAAAATCATTTTCTCTTGCATTCTTAAGAATTTCAGAAATTTTATCCGAAGCATTGATCAAGTTTGAACCTGCGCGTTTTTTCACGTCTATCATCACCACAGGGCTTTGATACTCGCGAGCGTAGCTTTCGGCTTCTTCTTCTTCAAACACTATTTCTGCGATATCTCGCAAATAGACAATTTCTTGATTTTCTTGTTTTACGATGATGTCGCCTAGTTCTGCTGCGTTTTCAATTTCGCCAGCAATGCGCACCGATCTTCTTATGTCGCCTTCTAAAATGTTACCTGCACTGATAGTCAAGTTTTCATTATTAATGGCTTGCGCTATATCGTTAAAGCTCAATTTGTTTAGCTCAAGGCGATAAAGGTCAACGTTTACCTTCATCTCTTTGTCTTGCACACCTCTGATGTCAACTTCTGTAATTTCAGATAGTTTTTCGATTCGATCTTCTAACAATTCAGCATAATCATTTAATTGATCAATGCTAAAATCGCCCGAAAGATTGATGTTCATGATTGGCGAAAGCTCTGAAATGTTCATTTCAAACACATTCGGATCAGCAGGTAAATCTTGTGGGAAATCTGCATCGCCTTTAGCCACATCTACCTTGTCTTTTACTTTTCTTAAAGCTTCTTCAGGCGTAATGCTAAAATCAAACTCCACCATAATGGTAGAATAACCTTCTACGGAAGTAGAAGTCATTTTATCGATGCCAGAGATAGAACCTATTTCTTTTTCCAGAGGGCGCGTTACCAGCTTCTCGATATCTACAGGTGAGTTACCAGGATATGGCGTGCCGATGTAAATGGTAGGAATCACTACCTCAGGAAATGCTTCGCGAGGCATGCTTATGTAGCTGCCCAAACCAGCTATCACCATGATAAATAGCACCACCAAAACCGTCATTCGGTTATTGATGCTAGCCGTGGTGAGGCCAAATTGACGCAGTCTTTTACTTATGTTGTTTGTTTCCATTTGTGTTAAATGCTTTTTGTTGTTTGGCGCTGAATTAACCCTCAATGTTTACAATGTCGCCATCTTTAATAGATCGAGCACCTTTATTGATCAGCACTTCGTAGCCATTTAAACCTTCTAAGATTTCGCTATTGTTTTCATAGGTCATTCCAGATTTAATAGCTTGCTTTTTAGCCATTGCTTTACCGTCTTTTTGCTCCACTAGGTATACAAACTCTTCGCCTGTTGGGGTCATTTGAATCAATGATGTTGGGATCACGATGGTGCTATCGTTTACATAATCTCTCACTTGCATTTCGCCAAGCATGTTTGGCTTTAGCTTACCGCTTTTGTTGTCTAAGTCAAGCTTGATTTTGAATGATCGGTTGTTTGGATTGATAAAGCTTGCGATACGCCCAATTTTAGAATTCATTTTTTCATCTACTCCTGGGAAATTGATCATCACCATGTCGCCTTCTTTTACTCGGCCCAAATAGCGCTCAGTGATGTCTGCTTTGATGTACATTTTATCGGTATTGATCAAGCGAATAGCAGGCATTCCTGGGTTTGCCATTTCGCCTTCTTTAGGGTTGATTTCGTCAATTTCGCCACTAAACGGAGCGGTAATGGTGTAAAGTGAGCGCTGAGCTTCTAATGTTTCAAGATTTTGTTTGAGCGACTCGAAGTTGTTTTTTGCTTCAAGAAATTGAATTTCAGAGCCAATGTTTTGGTTCCAAAGTTTTTCCTGCTTTTTAAACATCACTTCAGCCAAACCTAAACGCGATTTCAATTCGTCAATTTGGTTGCTAACTATTCGGCTGTCTATGGTCATAAGCACTTGACCCTTGCTTACTTTATCACCTTCTTTTACTTTGATAGAAGTGATTTTGCCCGAAGCTTCAGGAAATATTTGTGCGTTTTGGTCTGTTTCTACTACGCCTTGAACATTAAAGAAATGCTCAAATTTTACAGGAGAAACATTTAGCGTACTAATGTTTGTAACGCGCTCGTTGGTCTGTGTTTCTGTGGCAGAAGTTTCTTCTGTTTCAGAAGGCGCACATGAGGCTAACATCAAAGCAACAAAAGCAGTGTAAATAAAAGGTTTCATAGAATTATTATTGAAAATGTTGGTCTTAGTATTCATGATTAATTGTTGCCTAAAGCTTTTTCTAGGCTAAGTTTTGCGTTAAACAATTCGTTGGCTGTGTTTACATAAGCTGCCAGCGTTTGCAAGTATTGCTGCTGGCTTTGAGCGTAGTTTAAGCTTGATGCCAAACCTTCTTTGTATTTAGCATCAGTAGTTGCTTTTATGTTTTCGGCTAGCGCAAGGTTTTCTTTAGCTACTTCCATGTTTTGAATGGCGCTTTCGTAGCTCGTGCGCGCTTGCGTTACTTGCATCAACAAATTTTGCTCAACCTGCACTTTTTGGCTCATTACTTTTTCAAGTTCAAGTTTAGCTTGCTGGGTTTTGTAGTATCGCATTCCGCTGCTCCAAATGGGCACGTTTAGCTTTAAACCAACGATGGTTGTTGGGTAGTATTTGTTTGAAAATATTTCGCCAAACTGTTCGCTAAACCCATTTTGGCTGTGTGTGAAAAACGCACCTAACGATGGCATGTATTTGGTGCGTTCAGCGTCAAGCGAAAGCTCTGACAAGTCTAAACCTTGCTGCACAGTTCTGTAATCAATATGATTTTGGCTGTTAAAAGTTTGATCGATTAGTCCAGTTTCTGAACCATAGCTTGCTATTAACTCATCAAAGGTGCTGCTCAATTCAATCACAGTGTTTTGATCTACACCCATTTGAAACTTTAGTACGTTTTTCAAAACCTGCAATTGACGCTCGGTATAATCAAGTTGATACTCGATATTGCTTTTGGCAAGTTTTACTTGATCAGCATCTTGCTTTTCCAAAAATCCGGCTTCAAACATAGCCTTGGTTTCGGTGTAGCTTTCGTCTATCGACTTTTGGTTTTCTTTCAGTGCATCAATAGTTTCAGTAAGTGCTACTGCGCTGAAATAGGTTTGAGCCACATTGGCTTTTACATCAATTTCGCTTTTTTCTTGACCGAGTAGCGAATAGTTTTGATAGGCTTTAGATGCTTTTAGGCCTACAAAATAAGAGCCATCAAAAATGAGCTGGCTCGCGGTAATACCTGCCGAAGCTGAGTAAGGCAAACCAAACTGAAACTCTTGCAATTGATCAGGGTCAGGAGCAGGTATGCCAGGTATGCCCAAATCAAATGGTGGCGCAACTTGCGTTGGTATGTCAATGTAGTTGTTAAAAGTAGCTTCACCGCTTATTTGCGGCAATCCAATAGCAGTGGTTTCGCGCACTTTGGCTTTTGATATTTCAATATCAAGAGCTGCTTGTTTTAGTTGCTGGTTGTTTTTAAGTGCATAGGCTTTTGCTTCTTCTAGGCTAAAGCTTTGGCTGGTTTGAGCTTGGCCAAAGCTTGCCGCAAACAGCATTATGAGTCCTAAAAACGAGTGTGAGTTTTTCATTCTAGGTTAAAGTTGATAGTTATCGTTTTTGATTTTTTGTTTGAGATATGCTAATCCTGTTTCGCTTGCAATACCGCGTATGTGGTAGCGCATAAGCTCAAGGTGAATGCTGTGATAGCTGTATTTGTCAGCCGGAAACGTAGAGCCGTCTGAGCACATTTCCATTTTGCCAGCATACAGTCGAGAAATAACAAAAGGGTCTAAATTGTCTCGATAAAGACCTTGTTCAATACCACGTTCAATGTTTTGCATGATACAGTTGGCTATAAAAGTGGTTTTAAACTCCTGAAAAATGGTGTTTGCTTCTGGATGGTATTTCTCCATGTCATAGTGAATGGACGGATGTATTTGTCCAAATTTTTGACTGATTTCTTTGCTCAATTCAAACAGCATGTCAATCGCGTTTTCGTGCTTTTCACACAGTAAACTAACCATCTGTTTTTCATGATCTACAATGCTTTGAAGCACCTTAATCACTAAGTCGTTTTTGTCTGAAACAAAGGTGTAGAGGGTTTTTTTGGAAATGCCAAGCTGGCGGGCTATATCATCCATAGTCATGCTCTTTATACCAAAGCGCATAAAAAGTTGGGCGGTTTTGCCTAAAAGCTCTATTTGTTTTTCATCCATAGATACATTTTGAAATCGGCAGCAAAGCTAAAAACATTTTATTCGCCGGAAACGTTTTGACTTAAAAATGTTTCCAATGTGTTGAGTGGTTTCTGAGTTAGGATGAGTGGTTTCTTATCAACGACAAATCATCCAATTTTCCATGCACGCCAAATTTTCATAACTGACTTTAAGCAGGTCATCAACTTCATTTGCCTTTTTATCCCATATTTTCTTTTATCGTTTGGGCTTAGAATACTTTTCAGCTCTAAACCCTAATTACGCCTTCTCATATGCTGATACACACAGAGTAAATGACGCATTTAAATGCTCATTCATTTTCATTCATGAATCCTTCAATTTCTAACCAAACCCTTAATTAACCTATGAAAAACCTATTTAAACTTATTGCTGCCGCGTTATTTACGTTCGGTATCGGCAGCACTGCTATGGCTCAACAGCCAACCTTTGATCAAGGATGGACTATCCTAGAAGAATCAGCCAATCAAGTTGATGTTTCTTATGCTGTAGTTCAATGTACAGCGGGCACTTCTGAAATACACTTACATGTATTCAATGAAAACCCGACAGCTCAAGTGGTAAACTTTACCATAGAAGTCACAAATCCTGCAGATGGGTCAACAGCTTCTCACGCTGTGTCAAACTTAAATATGTCTCTCGGTGAGATGATTCAAGCTGAATGCGGCTCGAGTGCCAATGCTAATTTGAAGTTTGCTGTTCCTGCAGGATTTGATCCAACAGCACTCACAGTTGATATAACCTATAACTAACCTAATCTAAGTATGAAAAAACTATTACTAGGCTTGATTGCGTTTTTTGCTTTGCAAAGCGCGGTCACAGCCCAATGTACCAGTAGGCCGGTGATTAATTCATTTTCGCCAAACACTGGTTTCATTGGAAGTCAGGTCACGATAGTGGGCGCAAATTTTGATGCCACCACTATTACAAACAACCAAGTGTATTTTGGTTCTACGCAAGCCTCAGTGGTTAGCGCTTCTTTCGGAACTCTTGTGGTTACCGTTCCGGTTGGTGCTTCTACAGCTCCAATTTCGGTAAAGAATCAGTGTAACTTAACTGCTTATTCTTCTACAGCATTCAACGGAATTTTTTGTCCAACACCAGTCACTTCTACCACTTATCAAAACGTAGCTTTTGATTTAACAGGTGTTTATGGAGCTTATAACATGTTGTCACAAGACATGGACTTGGATGGCAAGCCTGAAGTTATATCTGTTGGCACTGGTGGAATCACTATTGCTAGAAATAACAGCGTGCCTGGAGCATTGTCATTTACAGCATACAACTATGCAGGTGGTGGCCAACAAGGTGTTGCCGCAGATATGGATGGAGATGGCTATAAAGACATGGTGTGCACTTATAATGTGTATCGTAATACAAGCTCAGGTCCAGGAACATTTGGTCTTGCTTCTGGCATAAGTACAAATGCAGTAAGTAACTATCAAATTGCTGCTGGCGATTTTAATAATGATGGCAAAATTGATGTAGTTGGATGCAACGGTACTACAATGTTTGTTGCGCTTAATACGAGTACTGGTCCTGGAAATATTTCTTTTGGATCTCGTATTGCTGTTGGCAATGTAGGCGCTTCGTGCACAGGAATTCAGGTAGCGGATGTAGATGGAGATGGATTAACAGATATACTCGCATCTCAAGGAGGTGCTAACAGAGCTGTATCACTTAGAAATACTACAACGCAAGGCAGTTCAACGGTTACTTTTGAATCGCCAGAATACTGGAACTCAGGAGGTACTTATCCTTACAGATGTCAAATTGCTGATTTTGATAAGGATGGCAAAATTGACCTTACAACTTGTAACTATTCGGGCGCAACTAACACAGCAATTTTCAGAAACACTTCAACGGTTGGTGATATTTCGTTCGCAACACCATTGAATTTGGCTGCTCCTGGAGGAAACTATAGAATAGGTGTGGGTGATGTAGATGGTGATGGCTATCCTGATATAGTAACTAAGTCATTGGCCGTAAATATATTTTCGGTTTATCCGAATACTTCTTCACCAGGTAGCTTGTCATTTGCTGCAAGAATAGATTACTCTTCTTCGCATCAAGCTGAGGTAAGTGGTATCGTAATTGGTGACCTTGATGGTGATTATGTTCCAGATATCGCGACAAGCGGAACAAGCAGTGGAAGAATTAAATTTCACAGAAATACAAGTTCGCAAACGGATAACACTCCACCTACTGCAGCATGCAAAAACATCATTTTGGCTTTAAACCCAAGCGGAACAGCAAGTATTACTGCAGCAAGTATTGACAACATCAGTATTTCACAAACAACATTTACTTGTGCAGATATTGGAGCAAACAATGTAACTCTTGTGGTAACAGATAATGCTGGCAACCAAGATTCGTGTGTTGCAATTGTTACAGTAGCACCGGCAGCAATTATTGTTTCTGGTCAAACTACAGTATGTGATGGTCAAACAGTGCCGCTTACAGCAAACCTTGGCGATAGCTACCAATGGAAAAAAGATGGTGCAGCCATTTCTGGAGCAACTGCTCAAAACTATACTGCTACTACATCAGGTAATTATACGGTTGAGGTAACAAATGCCGGTGGTTGTTCAGGTGAATCTGCGCCAACATCGATTACTGTTAACAGTAATCCAACGGTTGCAGTTTCTCCATCTCCAAATGCTTATTTGTGTCCTAACAATGTGACACTTACAGCTTCTACTTCTTCTATTTATCAATGGAAGAAAAATGGAGTAGACATAAGCGGAGCAAATGTTCAAACCTATAATGCTACTTCTACAGGAAGCTATCAGGTTCAAGTAATCGACCTTTTTGGGTGTTCAGCTTTGTCAGATGTAATTACGGTTTCAAATTCTGTTGCCGAAATTTCTGTGACTGGAAATGGTAATAACATCACTGATGGTTCAACCACAGCATCTGCGGCAAATGGCTCAGATTACGGAACAGTTTACCCATCGGTAAACAACGATCAAACATTTACCATTAGCAATTCAGGTTCAGGAAACATGGTTATTTCTGGAATCACAACTACTGGTACTGATGCATCTCTTTGGACCATTTCTGGAATTACGCTACCAGCAACCATTGCAACAGGTTCTACAGCAACATTTGTAGCAAGCTTCAATGGCCCAACCATTGGTTCATATAGTGCTACTATAAATATTGCAAGCGATGATTGTGACGAAACTAATTTTGACTTTGCTGTTGCAGCAGAAATTACTTGTGTAGTTCCTAGCTTCTCAACTTGTCCTTCAACACAAGCTGTTTCAACATCTGGTTCTTGCGGTCAAGTAGCAACTTACTTAGCAGAAGCATCAGGTGTACCTGCAGTTTCTATTAGCTATGCATTTAGTGGAGCTACAACTGGTAATGGAGCTGGAACAGGCTCTGGGTCTAACTTCAACATTGGAACTACTAATGTAACACTTACTGCTACCAATAGCTGTGGCACTTCAACTTGTCAGTTTGACGTGGTGGTTTCGGATAACGAAGCGCCAGTTTTGCTTACCCAAAATGCAACGGTTACATTGACGTTAGCTGGTTTGGCTAATATTTCAGTGGATAGTGTGCTAGCAAGCGCTACAGACAACTGTGCCATTGTGAGTGCAAGCGTTGATCAACTCAACTTTTCATGCGATGACGAAGGAGTAAACACAGTAACTGTTACTGTACTAGATGCTGCGGGCAATGCTACCACTGGCACGGCTACAGTTACGGTTTTGCCTACTCCATCTCCTGTAGCAGTTTCTGATACATTCGATTTAATCACCTGCGAATCAATTACGATTACAGATGCTCACCTTTTAGCAAATGATTATGATCCGTTAAATCAAACCTTGAAAATTGATAACGTAACAGCGTCATCAGGAACTTTGGTTGACAATGGAAACGGAACATACACGTATACTCCTGCGAGCAACACCAATGGTCAATTTACATTGACATACACCATGAAGCGGAATGACGGAACTACTGTTTTCTCAGAAAATGGACACTTCTATGAGTTCGTTTCAGCTTCAGGAATTACTTGGACATCGGCAAAAGCTGCGGCAGAATTGATGACCTACCAGGGTCTTCAAGGTTATTTGGCTACGATCACTTCTGCTGCTGAAAATCAATTTGCATACTCAAAACTTCAAGGTCAAGGATGGATTGGTGCAAGTGATGCTGCTGTTGAAGGTGATTGGAAATGGGTAACTGGTCCTGAGGCCGGAACTTCATTTTGGTCTGGACTTAGTTCAGGTGGCTCGGTTGGCGGTGCTTATAATGCATGGGGTGGCGGTGAGCCAAACAATGCTGGCAACGAAGATTATGCGCATTTCAGAACAGATGGCCTTTGGAATGATTATCCTAACAGTGTTGGTGGTAATATTCAAGGTTACGTAGTTGAGTATGGTGGAAACACAGGTGATTGTCAAGTTCCAGTTGTAAGTGGAACAGCAATTATTAATTTAATTGACATTACTGCTCCTAATGCTTTAGCTCAAAATGTAACTGTTCAACTCGATGCTAATGGAAACGCCTCTACTACCGCAGCAGAGGTAGATAATGGAAGTAATGATGCATGTGGAATTGCGAACATTAGTTTAGACATCACAGACTTTACGTGTGCTAATGTTGGAACAAATCAGGTAGTGCTTTCCGTTACCGATATTAATGGTAACACTTCAACCGCAGCCGCAACTGTAACTGTCGAAGACAATATTGCACCAACTGCTTTAGCTCAAGACATCACAGTTCAGCTTGATGCAACAGGAAATGCAAGCATCACTGTTGCTGATATTAATAATGCAAGCTTTGATAATTGTGGAATCGATACCATGTATCTTGATATCTACAACTTCGATTGCAGCGATATTAGTTCGGGTGGAGGAGTAAATAACTTCTCAACCGCAAGCTTTAGCGGAAGTGTAACCTTGACAGTGGTTGATGCAAATGGAAATGCAAACACAACTATTGCTAATGTAACAGTGGTAGACAACGTTGCTCCAACCGTATTAACTCAAGGTGCTACCGTATATCTTGATTCAAATGGATCAGGTTCAATCACGGTTAATGATGTGAATAATGGTACAAATGATGCTTGTGGAGTTGATTCACTTTGGTTAAGCCAAACATCATTTGATTGTTCTAATCTTGGATCAGTGGTGGTAACACTTTCTGCAACAGATGTAAATGGTAACACTTCAAGTGCTCCAGCTACCATTACTGTAGTTGACACATTGGTTCCTGTGGTTATTTGTCCAAGCAATATTTCAGTAAATACTGATAGCAACATTTGTGGTGCTATCGTAAACTTTGCTGTTCCTGTAGGATTTGATAATTGTTCGGCAGTTACCACTTCACTTACAGATGGTTTAGATCCAGGAAGCTTATTCCCGGTTGGAACAACTACAGTTACTTATACTACTGGCGCTTCAGGAGTACTATTTTATGATGAATTTGATAACAATAACAACGGTTGGGATTTAGGTCCTGAATGGGGTATTGGAGCAACTGCAGCTAATAACTGTGGCAGTGGTTGCACAGGCGGTAGCGATCCAGCACTTGATCACTCAAGTTCGTCAAACAATGGTGTTGCAGGTGTAAATCCAGGTGGTTGTGCTTCAACGACTGTTCACGGATTCTACTACTTAACAAGTCCTATCATTAATACTAATATAAGCGGTGATATATTCTTTGAATATTGGAGACATCTTCATTCAGATTATCCGCCATATGCTGTAAATACGGTTGAAGTATTTAACGGTACATCTTGGATTGTGCTTTGGCAAATGCCTCCAGTAAGTTCTTTCCAGTGTATCAATGATCTTGATTGGACATACCAAAACTTTGATGTTACTGCTTATAAGAATGCAGGTTTTAGAGTTCGTTTTGGATTCAATATTACTAGCTCTGGTGTTTACACTATGCCAAGTTGGTCTGTAGATGACTTCAAAGTGTATGGAACACAAACTGAAAGCTCTACTTGTAGCTTTGATGTAACAGTTACTGATGCTGAAGCACCATATGTAATTACTCAAGCAATTACGGTTCAACTTGATTCTAGCGGCAATGCTTCAATAGAAACTGCTCAAATTGACAATGGATCAAATGACGCTTGCGGTATTGATACCATGTACTTAAGCAACTATGCATTTGATTGTGCTAATGTTGGCGCAAACACTGTAACACTTACAGTAGTTGACATAAACGGTAACACATCTACAGAAGATGCAATTGTAACTGTCGAAGACAACATAGCTCCAGTAGTAACATTCACCCCGGCTAACCAGAGCATGAACAACTTAACAGGCTCATGCTTCCAGAACGCGATGTTCAGCATCCCAACATTCACAGATGCGTGTGGTGTAACTTCAGTAGATCAGAGCAATGACAACGGAGTATTTATATACCCAATCGGAGGCGGCAACTATGTAGGATCATTCCCAGTAGGCGTAACCACGGTAACGTACACTGCAACAGATGCAAACAACAACCTAACCAGCACCAGCTTTACAGTAACAGTGATAGACAACGAAGCACCATACTTATATGGCTGCCCAGGTCAAATCACGGTATTTAATGCAACAGGTAGCTGTGGCGCTAATGTAACATGGGCCGACCCAACACCAAGCGACAACTGTCCTAACTACATGATGACCTCAACACACAACTCAGGCGACTACTTCCCAGTGGGCAACACGGTTGTAACGTATACGTTGATGGATCCAGCAGGCAACACGGTAGCATGTTCGTTCTTAGTAACCGTAGCAGACATAGAAGCACCAGTTGCAGCATGTCAAAACGTAACTACCTACTTAGATGCTACAGGTAATGCAAGCATTACAGCCAGCCAAGTAGAAAACGGAAGCACAGACAACTGCGGTATCGGAAGCCTAAGCTTAGATAACTATAGCTTTACCTGTGCCAATGTTGGTGCTAACACAGTAACCTTAACGGTAACTGATGTAAACGGCAACAGCGCCACTTGTACCTCAACGGTAACGGTGATCGACACGATTGCACCAGCGGCCATCGCCCAAAATGTAGATGTATACTTAGATGCCACCGGCAACGGAAGTACCACAGCGGCATTGGTAAACAATGGTAGCAACGATGCATGTGGTATCGCAAGCATGAGCTTAGACAACACAAGCTTTACATGTGCTAACGTAGGCGCCAACACGGTAACCCTTACGGTAACCGATAACAATGGCAACGTGTCAAGCACACAAGCCATGGTAACAGTAATTGATAATGTAGCACCAAGCGTGGCCACACAATCAGTAACGGTTTACTTAGATGCCTCAGGTAATGGTAGCATTACTGCACAAGATGCAGATAATGGTAGCAGCGATGCATGTGGCGTAGCAAGTTTAAGCTTAGACAATGCGAGCTTTACATGTGCCAACGTAGGCGCTAACACGGTAATCCTAACGGTAACTGATATCAATGGCAACAGCGCAAGCGCACCAGCTACGGTAACAGTGATCGATACGGTAGCGCCAGTAGTGCTAACACAAGCAGTGTTTGTAGCATTAGATAGCAACGGTTCAGCAAGCATCACCGCAAGCCAAGTAGACAATGGAAGCAATGATGCCTGTGGAGTAGCAAGCATGAGCTTAGACAACATGAGCTTTACTTGTGCCGATCTTGGTAACAACACAGTAACGTTAACGGTAACGGATGTAAATGGCAACAGCGCAAGCAACACAGCTCCAGTAACGGTAGTAGATCTAATTGCCCCAACGGCCATCGCACAGAACATCACTGTTCAGTTAGATGCAGCAGGCAACGCAAGCATTACAGCCCAGGACATCGACAATGGAAGTACAGACAACTGCAGTGTGTCAAGCATTAGCATAGACAACAGCAGCTTCACATGTGCTAACGTAAATCAAGCCAATACGGTAACGTTAACAGTGACCGATCAAAGTGGTAACAGCAGCACAGCAACAGCAACGGTAACCGTAGAAGATAACGTTGCTCCAACTGCTGTAGCACAGAACATCACCGTTCAGTTAGATGCCACAGGCAATGGAAGCATTACCGCACAAGATGTTGATAATGGAAGTAACGATGCCTGCGGAGTAGCAAGCATCAGCATCGACAACAACAGCTTTACGTGTTCAGATGTAAATCAAGCCAATACGGTAACATTAACAGTAACAGACAACAATGGTAATGTGTCAAGCACAACAGCTGTGGTAACAGTAGAAGACAACGTTGGCGCAGTAGTAGTAACCCAAAACGCAAGCATCGTTTTAGATGCAAGTGGTGTAGGAAGCATTACTGTTAACGATGTAGAAAATGGTAGCACCGATGCTTGCGGAATCGCAAGTATAAGTGTAGACCAAGCGAACTTCGACTGCAGCCATGTAGGCGCAAACACCGTAACAGTAACGGTAACGGATGTAAACGGTAACGTAAGCACCGGCACAGCAACCGTAACGGTAAGCGAAGGCAACTTTGTAGCCATCAGCAGTCAAAGCGATATCAGCGAATCATGTGCAAGCACGTCATTAGGCGGCACATATGTAAGCTGGAGCACGCCAACAGCAGGTTCATTTACCAGCTGTAATGCAGGATGTCCAAGCAACACAAGCATCAATGGCTATAGCTATGTAGGTGAGTACAACGGACACCGTTACTACAAGAGCCAATGGCCAGCAGATTGGTCAACAGCCAATGCAGCAGCCCAAGCGATAGGCGGACACTTAGTAAGCATCGGTAGCCAAGGCGAGAATGACTTCATCGAAGACATCGATTACAACTCCTACCTATGGATAGGGTTGAGCGATGCTAATGCAGAAGGCACGTTTGAGTGGAGCAATGGCGAGGCGGTAAGCTATACCAACTGGGAGTGGAATGAGCCAAACAACAATGGCGGCAACTACTGCGGACCAAACGGAGCAGATTATGTAGCGATGCATGGTCATGATGGCGAATGGCATGATAGAACAGGTAATGCAAATTACCGCTACATCGTAGAGATAGCATGCAGCAACCCCATCACGATTACGCAAGTATCAGGCGGCAGCAACGGAAGCTTGTTTAGCGCAGGAGTAGACACGATTGTTTACCAAGCTACAGACAATGTAACAGGAGCTACAGCCAGCATGAGCTTCACGGTAAGTGTAGATGCATGTCCAGAGATTACATACTGCAATGTAAGTGGCAACAACTCAAGCTATGAGTGGATAGACCGCGTGCGCATCACAGGCAACGGAGGCTTTAACAACCAAAGTGGCAATGATGGTGGATATGGAGACTACACCAACATCATAGGAGAGGTAGAAGCAGGCGAAGACTTTGACTTGAAACTCTACCCAGGGTTCTCAGGGTCAAGCTATAGCCAATACTGGCGAGTATACATCGACTGGAATGGCGATGGCGACTTCACAGACAATGGAGAGTTAGAATATCAAAGCTGCGGCAGCAGTATGCGTTCAGCAGAAATAGACGTACCGAACAACGCACCAAGTGGCGAAGTAAGAATGCGAGTAATGATGAAGTGGGGCGGCTACCCAAGCAGTTGTGGCAGCTTTAGCTATGGCGAAGTAGAAGACTACACGCTAGTAGTAGAAGGCAACAACAATGGAGGCGGCAACCACGGAGGCGGGTACTGCTACAACAACTATGGCAGCGACAAGACTGATGGCGGCAGCGCAAGCGAAGACGCAGTAAGTCAAGCAACATATGAGTTGGCAAGACTGTATCCAAACCCATACGCCAACGGAGCAGATCTGAAGTTAGAAATCAGATCAATGGTAACCGAGCAAATGG
>CAZWXC010000006.1:0-2784 GCA_964637935.1 uncultured Flavobacteriales bacterium
CGAACTCATCACTGTTTCTGGTTTGAGCAATGGTGGCAGCACTACGCAAATATTAGACGAGCTAGAGCAATGCGGATTCATCAGAAAATACACGCCCATTGGCAAAAAGAACCGAGACTCACTTTACCAACTCACCGATCAATACACCTTGTTTTATTACAAGTTTATTGAAAACAAAACAAGCGGCAATGGCAGCTGGGTGAAGCAAGCCGACAGTCCGTTATTTAAAGCCTGGAGTGGATATGCGTTTGAACAAGTGTGCCTTTGCCACGTCAAAAACATAAAAAGTGCGCTCGGCATTGATGGCATACAAACAGAGGTGTCGAGCTGGACAAGCAGCACAAGCGAAAAAGGCGCGCAAATAGATTTGGTGATTGAACGAAAAGACCAAGTGATCAATGTGTGCGAAATGAAATTCAGCACTACACCATTTACTATTACAAAAGCCTACGCAGAAAATTTAAGAAACAAGCTTGGCACTTTTCGGTTAGAAACAAAAACCAAAAAAGCGGTTTTTCTAACGCTCATCACCACCTACGGAGTCACCGAAAATCCATACAAAGGAGAATTGGTACAAAATGAGATCGAAATGGGAGCTTTGTTTGGGTAAGGAGTATGGTTTTGACTAAAATCTCCCCCTTTAAAAACCAAGGACTAATTCCTAGTAGCCAAAAACTAAAAATTTAAACCTTCCCAACCAAATACTGGCCAGTGTAGCTTCTTTCGCATTTCACGATGTCTTCTGGCGTGCCTTCAAATACAATTTCGCCACCTCTATCGCCACCTTCAGGGCCAAGATCTATGATCCAATCAGCTTGCTTAATGACTTCGGTATTGTGCTCAATCACCAAAATGGTATGACCTAAACCAATGAGCTTATTAAAGCTTGCCATCAGCTTTTTGATATCGTGCGTGTGCAAACCTGTTGTTGGTTCATCAAACAGAAAGAATGTGCCACCATCATTGCTTTGACCTTTTCCTATGAAAGATGCCAACTTAATACGCTGCGCTTCACCACCGCTCAACGTGCTTGAGCTTTGGCCCAAAGCCACATAACCCAAACCAACTTCTTGCAGTGGCAGTAGTTTTTGAATAATCTTTTTTTCGGGTGCGGTGCATGCATTCAATTCAAAAAATGAAATGGCTTCATCTACACTCATTGCTAGTATGTCGGCAATGCTTTGCTCATGAAACCTTGCTTCCAATACTTCTTCTTTGAATCGTTTTCCGCCACAAGCTTCACACTCAAGGTGAATATCAGGCATAAACTGCATTTCAACGGTAATCTCACCTTCACCTTGGCAAACTTCGCATCTTCCACCTTCTACGTTGAACGAAAAGTGTGCTGGTTTAAACCCGCGCTGTTTTGCCAATGGCAGATTCGCAAATAGATTTCTGATATCATCAAACGCCTTAGTAAACGTTACCGGATTGCTTCGAGAAGATCTACCAATTGGGTTTTGATCGATAAACTCAACCGCTTCTACCCTATTCAAATGTCCCTCTAAACTTGTAAACTGCCCGCTTTGCTCAGAGCTGTGCCCACCTATTCGCTTCAGCATGGCTGGATGCAAGATTTTTCGAATCAAGGAGCTTTTTCCTGATCCACTTACACCTGTAACCACGGTTAACACACCCAACGGAAACTTGGCGCTCACGTTTTTTAGGTTGTTTTCTCTGGCTCCTATTACTTCCACAAAATATTTCCACGAACGTCTTTTGGTTGGAACAGAAATGGCTTCTTTCCCACTCAAATAGCGAGCAGTAATACTTTTTTCTTCTTTTAATATAGCTGCCTGATCGCCTTGAAAAACCAAGTTACCACCGTTTACACCGGCTTCAGGACCAAGATCAATAAGCTCGTCTGCGGCACGCATTATTTCTTCATCGTGTTCTACCACAATTAGTGTATTGCCGGCCGCTTGCAAGCTCTTGAGCACAACGATCAGTCTTTCCGTGTCTCTCGAGTGCAACCCAATACTTGGTTCATCCAAAATATACATGGAGCCAACCAACGCACTACCGAGCGAAGTAGCCAACTGAATACGTTGCGACTCACCACCACTTAGCGTGTTTGAAAGTCGATTGAGTGTGAGGTACGAAAGCCCAACATCGCACAAGTATTGCAATCTATTGTTGATTTCAACTAATAATCGTTTGGCAACTTTTTGTTGATAATCATTAAGCGTAACGCTTTGAAATGTGTCTCTTAGTTGATCAATTGGCAACAAAAGCAACTCAGAAATTGAGTGGCCATCAACCTTCACGTAATTGGCGTCTTTTCTCAATCGAGTTCCCTTGCAATCTGGGCAACTTGTTTTTCCGCGATAGCGAGAAAGCATAACGCGGTATTGAATTTTGTATGAATTCTCTTCCAAAAACTGAAAGAAATCATTTAGACCTCTGAAATATTTATTCCCTGTCCAAAGCAGCTCTTTTTCTTTTTTAGAAAGGTCTTGAAAAGCTCTATGAATTGGAAAATCAAACTTGGTAGCCGAAGCAATCAATTCATCTTTCCACTCGCTCATCTTTTCACCTTTCCAACACACCACTGCTTCCTGAAAAATGCTCAAACTTTGATCTGGAATAACCAAATCAGGGTCGATTCCTATGACACTGCCAAAGCCTTCGCAGGTTGGGCACGCGCCACGCGGATTATTAAAACTCAAAAAGTGAACATCTGGCTCTTCAAACTGAATGCCGTCCAATTCAAACAAACTTGAAAATTGCTCGACTTCGTTTGGCGCATTAAATGGGCGCAAATGCACAATACCATGACCTTCA
>CAZWXC010000006.1:2794-20336 GCA_964637935.1 uncultured Flavobacteriales bacterium
AAACCGAGTTCCACCGAATCGGCCAATCTATTTCTGAGTCCTTCATCTTCATCGCTCACCACTACTCTATCAATCACGATATGAAAATCGGTAGCATCAGGTTTCTCCACTTGGCTCAGTCGCTCTACTTTGCCATCGGCTAAAATTCGCGTAAAGCCATTTTGCTCTAGCAGCTCCAATCTTTTTTTAAGGTCTTTTTTGTCTGAATATTCGATCGGAACAGTAATCAACCAGCGACTATCTTTTTCTTTCGAAAAAATATGATCGAGCACATCATTTACAGTGTGCTTTTTCACTTCTAATCCAGAAACCGGAGAAAATGTTTTACCAATACGTGCAAAAAGCAATTTCATGTAATCGTAAATCTCGGTGCTGGTGCCAACAGTTGATCTCGGATTTCGAGTATTTACTTTTTGTTCGATAGCTACTGCTGGTGAAATGCCACGGATGTAATCTACCTTGGGTTTTTCAATTTTTCCAAGAAATTGGCGAGCATAAGAAGAAAGACTTTCAATGTATCTGCGCTGGCCTTCAGCATATAAAGTATCAAAAGCAAGTGACGATTTACCCGAACCTGAAAGGCCCGAAACCACTGTAAAGCTATTGCGCTTAATGGCCACATCTACACTTTTAAGGTTGTGCATTCTTGCGCCTTTAATTATGATGTATTCTTTGGCATCAAGCTGGTCTAATTCACTCATCACTGGTCTGGTTTTCACTAATTTTTTGAAACTCGGCTGCAAATGTACCAAGTCGATTACTACATTCGTTGGAAGAAAAAGTTTAGAAGTACACAATAAGCTTTCAAACCATTCGTTCATTAAGCGCGTCTTACGACTATAAACCAAAAACTTACCAGCCTATAGCATCATATCTACCTTGAATTATTTTTTCTCTGCGTAACTCTTAAAGGTTGATATTATGTTGAACAAAATGGATGATGACCGCCTATTGGTGAGTCAGTACTTAGCTGGTAACGAAGCCGCATTCGAAATTCTTTTACGCAAGCACAAAGACCGCGTTTATGGTTACATCAAAATGATGGTAAAAGACGGTCAACTAGCCGAAGACATTTTCCAAGATGTTTTTGTAAAGGCCGTGCTCACCATGAAACGAGGTCAGTATAATGAAGAAGGTAAATTCTTGCCTTGGGTACTTAGAATTGCGCACAATCTCGTAATCGACACATTTAGAAAAAACAAACGTTTCCCTACCGTGGATGGTGGTGAAGACTTTGATATTTTCAATGTAATAAAAGATGACGGCAAAGCCATTGACGAGGTGATGATTGAAGATCAAATACACAACGACATCAACAAGTTGATTGAATTTTTGCCAGACGAGCAAAAAGAAGTATTGAAGTTGCGCCACTTTAGCGAAATGAGTTTTAAAGAAATAGCGGAAGAAACCAATGTGAGTATTAATACGGCTTTGGGACGTATGCGCTATGCTTTGATCAATTTGCGAAAGCTGATTGAAGAACACAACATCGCACTTGCTCAATAAAAATTTAAGCGCGGTGTAATAATCTGAAAGAAAGGTCGTTCTTGATGCATGTTTAACCAAACCAAACAGCATTTGCATGAAGAACACCTACTCTTTAAACTCTCTTTCTCAATTTTCACAATCAGAAGAGCAAGCATTGCTCGAAGAACTTGGAATGAAAAAGAACACTAAAAGCCCATCGGAGCTTTCCATCCAAAAAATCTTAGGCTTTTCGCAGTCGATAAGTGTCAGAAAAAGTAAACGACACGGATTAATAGAACATCACTTAAACTAAAATGAAAATCCCGCCACTGAGCGGGATTTTTTTATGCTATAGGCAATCTCTTCTTCACTCCCACCATTTGATCGATAGGGCTTTTCTCAATTTTAAATCCTCGAGCCGGACTATATTCTCTTCCATAAAATATAATCTGTAAGTGCAGTTTATTCCAAAGTTCTTTAGGGAAAAGCTTTTTTGCATCTCGTTCGGTTTGCTCCACATTTTTTCCGTTGGTCAAGCCCCAGCGATACATCAACCGATGAATATGTGTGTCAACCGGAAAAGCAGGATGACCAAACGCCTGACTCATCACCACCGAAGCCGTTTTATGTCCTACTCCAGGTAATTCTTCTAAGCCTTCAAACGACTCAGGAACTTCCCCGTCATATTTATCGATCAAAATATGCGACAGGTTATAAATCGCTTTCGACTTGGCTGGCGAAAGGCCGCATGGCTTAATAATTTCTCTGATTTCTTCTATCGAAAGCTTGATCATATCAAAAGGATTATTGGCTTTCGCGAAAAGCAATGGCGTAATCTGATTTACACGCACATCAGTACATTGAGCACTAAGCAGCACTGCGATAGTCAACGTATAAGCATCAGTGTGATCAAGTGGAACAGGAACTTTAGGATACAATTCTTCCAACTTTTCAATCACGTATGCTGCTTTTTCCTTTTTTCTCATCGTTATCTTATTATTTCAAAAGAATGAAATTCTAATGGTTCAAGTTCTGCGACATTTAAATCACTCACTTCTGCTTTTGGTGAACCTGTTTTACACCAATCTACCAAAGAATTGAGTGCAGAAGTTTCTGCTCGCGCATGAATACGCACACTTCCATCCGCCATATTTTGAACCATACCAACTATTGAAAGTTCATCGGCTTTTTGTTTCGTGTATTTTCTGAACCAAACACCTTGAACTTTTCCGAAGACATCTATCTGAAACGTTTTTTCCATAATTATTTTCCGAATGTAAATAGATTACGTTGTGAGCAAGTTTCCTTTGTACTTATGAAACAAATAAGGGTTCGTTTGTTTTTAAAACGTGAACCAAATTAATTTGCAAAATGAACACAATCAACGAAGGAGAAAAAGCCCCACAATTTGAAGGAAAAGACCAAAACGGAAACACCATTCGCTTAAGCGATTTTACTGGTAAAAAATTGGTGTTATACTTTTACCCAAAAGATGATACTCCAGGTTGCACGAAAGAAGCTTGCAACTTAAGAGATAACTACCAAGCACTTAAGGACCAAGGCATTGAAATAATTGGTGTAAGTGCAGATACAGAATCAAAGCATCAAAAATTTATTGAAAAGTATGACTTACCTTTCCCGCTCATTGCCGATACAGAGAAAGAAATCATACAAGCATTTGGTGTTTGGGGCGAAAAGAAATTCCTTGGTAAAACGTATGATGGAATTCATAGAATTACCTTCGTAATGGATGAAAACGGCAACGTTTTAAAACGATTTGATAAAGTAAAAACCGCAGATCACGCTGCACAAATATTAGAGGCAATTAACGCCTAACAAAACAATTAACCACTATGGCTGAAGTATCAAAAGAAAAACTGAAAGCGTTGCAGCTAACGCTTGATAGACTAGAAAAAACATACGGTAAGGGTTCCATCATGCGCATGGGTGACGATACTGTAGTACCAATGGATGTGATTCCTTCTGGCTCTGTAGGATTAGACCTCGCACTTGGAGTAGGCGGTTATCCTAGAGGAAGAGTTATTGAAATCTATGGCCCAGAATCGTCTGGTAAAACAACCTTAACCATTCACGCCATAGCCGAAGTGCAAAAGCAAGGTGGCATTGCAGCATTTATAGATGCAGAACATGCTTTTGATCGCTTTTATGCAGAAGCTTTGGGAGTTGACACCGAAAATCTATTGATTTCGCAACCAGACAATGGTGAGCAAGCGCTAGAAATTGCCGATAACTTGATTCGCTCAGGTGCTATTGATTTGGTAGTGATTGACTCTGTTGCTGCGCTTACACCAAAAGCTGAGATTGAAGGTGAAATGGGGGATAGCAAAATGGGACTTCACGCACGATTGATGTCTCAAGCATTGAGAAAACTCACTGCATCTATTTCAAAAACCCAGTGTTCAGTAATCTTCATTAACCAGTTGAGAGAGAAGATTGGTGTAATGTTCGGAAATCCTGAAACGACCACTGGTGGTAATGCACTAAAGTTTTACGCCTCTATCAGAATTGACATTAGAAGATCTACCCAGATAAAAAATGGTGAAGAAATCATCGGAAACAACGTGAAGGTGAAAATTGTGAAAAACAAGGTTGCACCACCTTTCCGTAAAGCTGAATTCGACATTATGTACGGAGAAGGAATTTCGAAAGTGGGCGAAATCATTGACATTGGTGTAGCACAAAACATCATAAAGAAAAGTGGTTCTTGGTTTAGCTATGGCGACACCAAGCTTGGTCAAGGACGCGATGCGGTAAAAGCATTGCTGAAAGACAACATAGAACTTGCTGAAGAACTAGAAGAAAAAGTGTTTAACAGCTTCAAAGTAGATGGGGTGTCGAAAGCTATTTTAGCGGATAAAGAAGATTAAAACTCCGTTTTCTAAAAAGATAAAAGGCCGAGCTTGATGTTCGGCCTTTTCAATTTATGTTTGAACGCTATGAAAAAACGCATTGTTTTCTTGTTATGTCTTGCAGCACTGGTTGTTGCTTGCGATCAAAATAAAACACCAAAGATTGATACTGGTGCAGAACCAACCGCAGGATTGAATCCGATAGACAGCATCAACGCCATTATAAAAGAACAGCCTAATAATCCTGACCTCTATTTTGAGCGCGCAAAATTTCATTACGGCAATAAGGATGTGCCTTCAAGCTTGAGCGATGTTGGTCGGGCGTTGAGTTTAGACAGCAGCAAGGCCGCTTATTACCTTCTGCTTGCCGACCTTAAACTCATTAGCAAGCAAAGCCGCGAATCGAAAGATGCACTGCTTAAAGCAAACAAGTTAGACCCGAACAACATTGACGTGCTTTTAAAACTTGGCGAGCTATATATGGTAGTACAAGATGCTGATGCCTCTTTTATTTACCTAAACCAAGCGCTGAAACTGGATGTGCACAGCGCCCGCGCTTACCAACTCAAAGGATTTAATTACAAATTTTTACGCGATACGTTGAACGCGCTCTCAAGCTTTCAAACAGCTATAGAACAAGACCCAAACGATTATGATAGCTATCTTCAAATCGGTCTTTTTTATGCGAACATCAACGATCCTTTGGCCGAAGACTACTTTAATAATGCGATAAAAGTGAAGCCACAGAGTTTGGAAGCTCGATATGCCAAAGGATTGCATTACCAGGAAATGGACAAAACACGTAAAGCACTTGACACCTACAATGAGATCATTGATTTAAATCCTAACTATTTCAATGCTTATTACAACCGAGGTTTTGTGTATTTAACCCAACTTGAAAAGTTTGATAGCGCTGCATACGAATTTCAGCGTGCCATTGATTTTGGACCGCAAGACTATTTTGAAGCACACTATAACAAGGGCATAGCTTTGGAAATGAACAAAGAATTTGCGAAAGCAACCGAAGCATTTCGCGCTTCGTTAAAAATCAATCCACAATACGATTTAGCTGCGAAAGGCTTGGAAAGATTGCTCGATAAGAAATAACATAACTAGACTATTATTCATAAAAAAAGGCGACCCAGTTGAATCGCCATTTCAATTAATTTTTGAGCGAAAAGCCTTATTCCTCCTTACCTACAAAGAACTCCACTACCTTTTCGCTTTGGTTTCCTAGCTTATCTTTCGCAACTACTCTTACCGAGTACTTTTTGTTCTTCCTGAATTTACTTTGCTCAGAAGCATCAAGTGTTTGTGCAGAAGAATACAATGCTAACGGTGCATCGTCCATAGAATACATAATGGTTTCTGTTCCTACTTTTTTATCCGTAGCAGCTACATACATACGTGTGTAGTTTGGATAAACTGGAAGCCCTTTGCGCATCCCAATTTTCTCAATGCTAAACTTCACAAAAATCTCTGGTGGAGTATTGTCTACAAAACATGAACTCACCTTCTCCGTTTCCATGTTGTTCACGTTATCCTTGCTCTTGAAATTGATAGTGTGATAACCTTCGTTTGGAAGTGTAAACTCGGCATAAGCCTTATAAGAACCTCCATCCGTTTTATATTCTACTGATTGAACACCACTTGCATCATCGCGTGTTTTCAAAGTCATTTTAGAACTTGATGTCACAAACAAAGTATCGCGATCCATAAACTGAGGATTTGAATAAAAAATTCCTGTTTCAGGAGCGCTATTATCCATAAAAACATTGATGTATTTGTTTTCGCTCAAGTTCTCTACTTGATCATTTGCATCATATTTCACATTGTGAACGCCACGCACATCTGGTAATTTAAACTCTGAGCTGTATGTTCCTCTTTCACCACCATCAATGCGGTAATAGATGTTTTTCACACCCGCTTTATTGTCCGTTGCGGCTAAAGAAATTGTTGTTCGAGGAGATATGTATAAGTAATTACCCTTGTGCTGATCTCCATTTACCATGTGTGTTGGCATTGGAGCTATCTTATCTAAATAAAATGAAAACGTTTGAGCATTCGCACCATTATCTCCACCTTCCATGTTCTTTACATTATCTACTGCGTAATATTTGAACGTGTGTTCGCCATCACCAAGGCTAGCGAGATTCACTAGTTCGAAATATCCATTGGCCGATTTACCATCAAATACATAGTAAATGGTATTCACACCCGAAAGATTATCAGAACTGGTCAATTTCAATTTAGCTGACGGAGCAAGAATGCTTCCTCCTTTATTGATTCCGACTACTTCATAGTTGGTTTTTGGAGCAGTTAGATCTACCGTAAAATCAGATGAAATAGTGCTTTCAGCATTTCCTACATGATCTACTGCATAGAAATAAAGTGATTGTGCGCCTTCTTTTGATGCGCTTACTTCTCCGGTGTAGTCAGCATATCCGTTTCCAAGTGCGTACTGAGTCTTTTTCACCCCAGAAGTACCGTCCGTAGAAGTAAGCGTAAAACTCAAACCTTTTCCAAAGTAAGTGATTCCGCCAGCGGCATATCTGGGTGCATTTTGAAATTTCAGTCTTGTTATCGGTGCCAAACCATCTGCATAAACAGCATACAGCACTTCTTCTTGCGGCATTATCGTTTTACCTGACTTACCATCAACAGCCCATTTACTTCTTATGTAGTTTATGCCTTCTGTATCCAAGAACATTGGATCACCATATTCTGGCTTGGTGGCTTTTAGCGGTATATTCTCACCATTCGGTGTGGTAGAGAATTTTAAATACATCGGCAGTTCTTTCTGAACATAGATGTCTGCATCGCCATTAATGTATACTTCTTTGGTGTATGAAGGCTTTGAAGGTTCGCTTTGTGCAAAGGCTTGAGAGGCCGCTAACAGCGAAATTAGCGCAATAGTTGTGTATCGTCTTTTCATCTTTCGGTCTGAGGAATAGGTTAATGAAAGACAATAATAAAAAAAGGGGAGCCAACTGACTCCCCTTTTCTTTAGTAATATGTGTTTCTTACTTCACTTTGTCAACCACAGCTTTGAAAGCTTCTGGGTGATTCATGGCTAAATCGGCAAGAACTTTTCTGTTCAGTTCAATACCCGACTTGTTCATTTTGCCAATGAATTCGCTGTAAGACATACCGTGAAGTCTTGTACCAGCGTTGATTCTTTGAATCCAAAGAGAACGGAAGTTTCTTTTCTTAAGTTTACGACCAACGTAAGAATACTGCATCGCTTTTTCAACGGCATTCTTAGATACGGTCCACACATTTTTTCTACGACCAAAGAATCCTTTGGCTTGTTTCATCACTTTTTTTCGCCTTGCGCGTGATGCTACACTGTTTACTGATCTTGGCATTACTTTTTTGCTTTTTGGTTGTTAAGCGTTCCGTTTCAAAGGAATCTTTTTGCTCACATCCGGGTTAAACACTGGTCTCGATTAAGGTCGAGACAAACCATTTTACTTAAGAGCCATCAATTTAAGGATGTTCTCTCTGTCTGCTGGATGCACTAACGCTCCGTGAGTCAATCTTCTCTTACGATCTTTCGATTTTTTCGTAAGGATGTGACGCTTGTATGCGTGCTTCCTTTTGATCTTTCCAGAGCCTGTAAAGCGAAAACGCTTTTTAGCACTAGAATTGGTCTTCATTTTAGGCATTGCTTCCTATTTATTAACGATTAAAATTACTTCTTCTTCTTAGGGGCAAGCATCATAATCATACGCTTACCTTCTAGTTTCGGCATTGATTCTACAATACCAAGTTCTTCAACTTCAGTTGCCAATCTTAAAAGTAAAATCTCACCCTTGTCTTTAAACAAGATCGATCTTCCTTTAAAGAAGACATATGATTTAATTTTTGAACCTTCTTCTAAAAACTTGATTGCGTGCTTCTTTTTAAACTCGAAATCGTGTTCGTCAGTGTTTGGCCCAAAACGAATCTCTTTAACTACAACCTTTTGCGCGTTGTTTTTGATTTCCTTTTGCTTCTTCTTTTGATCATACAAGAATTTCTTGTAGTCCAAAATTTTACATACAGGCGGATCAGCTTTTTCAGAAATCATTACAAGATCGAGACCTTCTTCTCTTGCAATTTTGAGAGCATCGGTTGTGGATAGCACTTGAGGCTCACCTTCACCTACTACTCTTACTTTGGGAACTCTGATTCTATCATTTATTTGATGCTCAGGTTCTACTTGTCGAGGTTGTCTATTCGGACGTCTTATCGCGTTTGTTGTTTAATTATACAGATAAAAGTTCTTTTATTTCTCGCTGAATTGCTTCAGCAAATTGCTCCACAGGCATGGTTCCTTGATCGCCTTCGCCTTGTTTTCTGATAGAAACTAGTCCTTCTTCCAACTCTTTTTCACCGATGACAACCATCAATGGAACCTTAGATAACTCTGCATCACGGATTTTTTTACCGATTTTCTCAGACCTATCGTCAATGGAGGCGCGAATATCGTAATTTTCAAGGGATTGTAAAATCTTTTTACAGCCTTCGTTAAATTTCTCACTAATTGGCAAAATTTTCACCTGTAATGGCGCCAGCCATAGCGGGAATTTACCTGCATAATGCTCGATCAAAAACCCTATAAATCGTTCATGCGTACCAAGTGGAGCACGGTGAATGATGATTGGATGTTTTTGCTCGTTTTCAGGTGTAGTATAGGTCAAGTTGAAGCTCAATGGCTGAGAAAAATCTACTTGGTTAGTTGCCAATGTAAACTCCTTACCAATAGCGCTATACACCTGAACATCGATCTTTGGACCATAAAAAGCGGCCTCATCTGGCACTTCTTTAAATGGTATTCCAGAACTGATCAACACGTTGCGAACCATGTCTTCTGTTTCTTTCCAAAGCTCTGGTTTGTCCACATATTTTATCCCCAATCGCGCTGGGTCATGTGTTGAAAATCGCATGATGTATTTGTCAATTCCAAATATTTTGAAATACTTCAAATACATATCATTTACCGCCTTGAATTCTTGCTCAAACTGCTCTTTCGTGCAATAAATATGAGCATCGTTCATCTGCAAACTGCGCACACGCATCAAACCAAATAGCTCGCCCGATTTTTCGTAGCGGTAGCAAGTACCATACTCAGCCAAGCGATAAGGCAAGTCTTTGTAGCTTTTTGGTGATGCATCATATATTTTATGGTGATGTGGACAGTTCATTGATTTAAGATAGTAGGTAGAACCATCCATTTCCATTGGAGGGAACATACTGTCTTTATAGTATGGCAAGTGACCACTGGTCAAATACAATGTTTCTTTTGCAATGTGCGGAGTGCGCACACGGTGATAACCAGCTTTGCGCTCTGTTTCTTTCGCCAACCATTCTAGTTGCTCGATCAAAAGAGCACCGTTTGGCAACCACAAAGGCAAACCTGGCCCAATGTCGTCATCAAATGTGAACAGTTCAAGCTCTTTACCCAACTTACGGTGATCGCGTTTCTTTGCTTCTTCCAGCAACTCTAAGTATGCAGTAAGATCACTCGATTTAGGGAAAGTAATTCCATAAATACGCGTAAGCATTGGATTTTTTTCGTTTCCACGCCAGTAAGCACCAGCTATTGAAAGCAATTTAGCAGCCTTGATATATCCAGTGTGCGGAATGTGTGGTCCGCGGCATAAGTCAGTGAATTCACCTTGAGTGTAAAAAGTGATGTTTCCATCTTCCAAATCTTGGAGTAGCTCCAATTTATATGGATCATTTTTCTCGGTGAAATAAGAAACGGCATCAGCCTTTGGCATTTCTTTTCTGATGAATGGATTTTTAGCTTTTGCTAATTCCAACATCTTCTTTTCTACTTTTTGAAGATCTTCTTCTGTGAAGCTGTAATCTCCAAAATCTACGTCATAGTAAAACCCATTTTCGATGGGCGGGCCAATGGCAAGCTTGATTCCTGGATAGAAAAACTCAAGCGCCTCGGCCATCATGTGAGCCGAACTGTGCCACATGGTGCTTTTACCTGCGTCATCATTCCACGTGAGTAGCGTAAGCTGAGCATCGGTTGTAATAGGGCGCGTTGCATCCCATACTTCACCATTTACTTTGGCCGAAAGCACGTTTCTAGCCAAGCCTTCGCTTATTGACATTGCCACATCCATAGCAGTAACTCCAGCTTCATGCTGTTTTACTGAGCCATCGTGCAGTGTAATGTTTATATTACTCATCGTTCAGAAAAATTTTCCAGTTTAAAAGGGCGGCAAAGGTAGCTTTACGCACTGTGTTTGTGAAATGAAAATATCATCGAATAAAAGATTCTTTTTTTCAGAAGAAATCTCGGAATGAAACATAGAATTTGCTGTAATGAGGAATTCATCGCATATTTAGCCATTAACCAATGATTTATGAAACAAACAATTGCTACGCTACTATTGATCACGTCTGTATTTGCTGGATTTTCTCAGCAAAAAATTAGTGTCACAGAAGAACAAAACACGCTCTCAGTTGGCAGTGTAAACACACTCACCGTGATGGTGTATGGTATGAGCTATGACGATGTAGAAAAGGCTTGGAAAAAGCAATTGAAAGACATCAATGGCGATGTGAAAGTGAAGAAAGAAGTTTTTGCGGATGATTGCCTTATTAAGGACATGAGTGAAAACACATTTGATGTGTATGCAATGCTAAAAGAAACTGACAATGGCATAAAAGTGATTGCAGCTTATGATTTAGGTGGCGCATACTTGAGCGCAGCTAGTCATAAAGAATATTTTGCCGTAGTTTCTAAAATGATGTACGACTTTGGTGTGGCCCAAACAAAAGAAGCTATTGGCAGCGACATAAAAGTGGCTGAAGACGATTTGAAAGCATCTGAAAAAGCCAAAGAAGATTTGGAAAAAGACATCCAAAAGCTTGAAAAAGACATTGAAGATTACAAGCAAAAAATTGAGGACAGCAAAAAAGCCATCGAAGACAACAAGTCTGGTATCGAAACCAAAAAGACCGAGATTGAATCTAAGAAAGAAGTGATTAAGGCACTGGAAAATAAGCGTGATGCAGTGAAGTAGACTTAATAAGACTTGAGACTATAGAGATTAGACTTGAGATTTTAGCTTAAAGACGTGAGACTATAGATTTTAGAATATAGGTAATAGACTGGAGAGAAGAGACGAGAGAGAAATCGGACTGAACTATTACAGTTGCGCTACCTGTATTGAAAGTGACTTAGTATTCTGTACTTCTTTTCTACCATTTTTACCTTTTCTTCGGTTTCTAGAGTGCAAGTTCCAAAACGTGCTCTGTCTTGGATTACTTTGGTTTTCCAATTATTTTATTGGCGTAAAGAGGCAGCTTAACCCATTTATAAAGATCCTTCAGCAAAGTCAATTCAACCTCGAAATTCTTGACATTGATAATTTTTTTTACGCAACCAAATAATTGCGCTTATATTTGCAACCACTTAGTAGCAAACAAACTTACTATGGAAACCAGAAGAGATGTTTTTCAAGCAATAGCCGACCCAACACGTAGAGCCATCATTATGCTGTTGACGGTTGGTTCGCTCACACCCAATGCCATTGCAGAACATTTTGATTCGAGCCGACAAGCGGTTTCTAAGCATTTAAAAATTCTGACCGAATGCGAAATACTGCAACAAGAGCAGCAAGGCAGAGAGATTCATTATCACCTAAATGCTGACAAAATGCAGGACATAGAAAAATGGCTGGAGCAGTTTAAACAACTGCTAAGCAAGCGTTTTGAACAACTGGATGACGTACTAGAACAATTAAAATCAAATAGAAAATGACTAACCACCTACAATTTGACTTTATCATAAACAAAGAGAACAACACGGTAAACGTAAAACGCGAGTTTGCCGCAGATCTTGAGCTTGTTTGGGAAGCTTGGACAAACCCTGAAATTCTGGACCAGTGGTGGGCACCGAAGCCATACCGCACCGAAACAAAATCGATGGATTTTAGAGAGGGCGGCACGTGGTTGTATGCCATGATCAGTCCGGAAAACGAAAAGCATTGGTGCAAAAATGATTATCAAAAAATTGTGCAACACACCATGTATTCAGGCTTAGATGCATTTTGTGACGAACACGGAAACATAAACCCTGAAATGCCCAGAACACTTTGGACAAACGAGTTTCACGAAAATGACGACACCACTTTCATAACCATTACAGCTAAATATGAAAGCCTTGCTGACCTAGAAAAAGTAATCAGTTTTGGGTTTAAAGAAGGATTTACCATGGCGCTTGAAAACTTGGATCAATACATTGCAACGAAATTTAAATTGAGAGGTGAAAACAAAACCGACAGCAAGGCGCGGGTTACTTCTTACCTCAACTTTGCTGGAAATACGGAAGAAGCATTTTTGTTTTATAAATCGGTATTCAGAACGGAGTTTGTAGGAAACGGCATTCAGCGTTTTGAAGACATTCCAGCCGAAGCTGGGCACCCACCATTGGCTGATGCGATAAAGAAAATGGTGCTGCATGTGGAGCTACCAACTATTGGTGGCCACATTTTGATGGGAACAGACGCGCCAAATGAAATGGGTTTTACCTTGACATCTGGCAACAACATGCACATCTGCCTTGAACCCGAAAGCCGAGAAGAAGCCAAACGCCTTTTTGACGAACTTGCAGTAAATGGAACCATCACCATGCCATTGGAAGACATGTTTTTCGGTGCATATTTTGGCGAATTCAAAGACCAATTCGGAATCAATTGGATGATTAATTATAGAAATACAGAAGCGTAATGGAAACCAATAAGAAAAGATCAAAAGCCATCTTGTGGACCTCTTATATTTTGCAAGGTTTGTTGGTGGTAATGCTATCATTAGGAGCATTCAACAATTTGTTGCAAACAGAAATGGCGGTAAAGGGAGCCGTTGAAATGGGCTATCCAGAATCGGCAGTGTTTTATTTAGGCATAGTACTCTCTCTTGCAGTTGTGCTTTACGCCATACCCAGAACAATGCTTTTGGGCGGTTTGCTGCTTACTGCGTGGCTAGGTGGCGCAGTGGCTACGCACCTCATTCATAGAGACGCAGCACCACTTACCATCGCACCCATTGTTTTCGGTGCTTTAGTTTGGGTGAGCATCATTCTCAGAAATGAAAATGTAGGTCGGCTATTTTTTGGAAAGAAAACGGCCTAAACTTATTTGATATCGATTGACTTAAAAAAACAGAGTCCTCACGGAGGGTTGTGAGGACTTTGTTGAGGTTGGTTTTAGAAGTGGAAGGGTGTTGTGGATCAGTTGACGTTTTTGGAGTGCGATTTTCTTTTAATAAATCCATAAATGAATGATGCTACTAGACTAGCAACCACTCCGAATAAAAACCCAAATAGACGTTCTATCCATTTAGTTTGATTTTGTCTGTTTTCTTGTTGTCTAAAAATTGCTTCAATAGTTTCCTTTTGAGTCTCTACTATCGGCTCTAGTTGATCTTTCTCTTTTTCAAGTTCGCGAATACTAAGCTCTGTGTTTATTATCGCTTCCTTCTGATTCTGAATGAATAGAGATAAGTCTTTCAAAGTATTCTCAACTGACTCTAGATCAGACAGTCTCCTATTCAAGTCTTCATTTTCGCTTCGTGCTATTTTTTCTTCTTCTACCTTTCTGAAGTCAAGATATACTAACACCGCTGAAAAGGAAATCAAGATAGCGACTGTTGTTAAAATCGTGACTCTTCTATTTATGTTGTATGCTCGAAACCATAGATCAAAGACAAGTGAGGTTAAGCTTCGGGTATTTAGTGAGTCAAACTTGTAAAGCGCTTTGTTTATCGTTTCCTTAGTTTGGAAAACTTCAATTTCTGAAATCAAATCATCTCTGGATTTCTCCTTATATTTTTCTAAACCTATATACTTCGCAACAAATCGTAATTCATCTGTATCAAGGGTTTTGATGTCCTTGATATTCTTATTTGCTAATTCTAAAAAGTAGTCTTTCATCTATTCTAATTTTCCTTTTCAAGGATTAACCCACGTTTTTCGACCTCTACATAAAACTCGAAAAGATCTCTTCCAATATTTTCCTTGTTAGGAAGATAATTCGTCAGATACTGTAACATCTCAGTTTTAAGTTCCTCAGACAGTCCATTTATTATTTGTTCAAAAATGTCAACGTCTTCTTCAATCGTCTCCCCGTAACAATTGACAACATAATCATCAATGAACTTCTTAAGAGCATTTTTAGTTTTTACTGAATTTATGTGTTTCCCAATGGTTGAGTAAGTCTTTTCATAAGCTACCAATGAGGTGTTATCTAAAAGAGATAGTGCAAAGTCCAGCATGTATATTACAATTAACTCTCTTTCATCACCTTCAAGTTCATGAATGTTTTCATGAAATAAATTATAGAGACAATAAGCTTTATCACTGGTTCCTGTTTCTATTTCCTTGACAAGTTGATTTAAATATGTCTTAATAAGGTAATTGGGAATTAGAGGTTTCAATTGCTCAACTAATGGCTTTATATGGTCTTCAAGATCATAAGTTTCATTTTTTGACTTTCGCACTCCATTATTGAATGCTTCCCAGTGTGACTTTTCCCACATATCAAAGTAGACAAGAAGTTCCAGTAGTTTCGCCTTTTCAGTTTGGTTTAGTTTAACGATTACTTGTCCAAAGACAGACTGATAATGCCAGTCCTTTTTTAAGCGGTCAAAAATTTGTTTTGCTGAATGACCATATTTTGTTAAGTAAACTGATTTGATAGATCTTAAAATAAGGTCAACTACGTTTGCCGCGATTTCTGCAGATTCTTTATCTATTTGTTCACCTTTTCTTATTTCTTTTCCAGGATGAATCAAATTTCTATAGCCTTTTATAACTGAAGCGAGGTTCTTTTCCTTGTTTGAAATGACATTTTCAGACTCTGCCAAATCAATTAACTCTCCTAGGCTTGATTGTAAGATTGTCTGTTCTGATTTTCCGACTAATGGAAATTGAATAAAAAAATCTGATAAGGCTGCTTCAAGAATACTTCCTGCTAAAACCAAAGCCGATTTATGAGCATCAATATCCAAGCATTTTCGGAGTTCAACATAATCTCTGGAAAGTAAAGTTCGAAATCTTAAGTCTGCAATGAATTCAAAGTTCATTTTCGGGTTATTAAAATGATATTATATAACCCAACAAGAGCTCCCATCTAACAGATTCCAAACACCAAAATCAGTAATTAGAGGTTTTTGTTGGTACTCTCCAAAACTGCATAAAACAAAATCACTACACAATAGCTAGTTCTAGCTTTTTTTCAGATAAAGCTGAAATGCCTATAAATAGTAGTGGAGAGATGTTATTTAAAGATTCATCAATGTCCATCTCGATACAGTCAATTTCATGGGTCACTCGATGTGACAAAACCAATTTGATTTTTGAAGTTGAGGTTTATTGTTGAAGTTAAATCTTGCTCTTGAACTTGAACTTGAACTTGAACTTGAACTTGAACTTGAACTTGCTCTTCCTACCTCAACACTTTTCTCACAAAAGCTACAGAAAAATAGCCCATCAAGAAAACGCCCACATAACCTTCGAGGCTGGCAAACACGCGAAGTACACCAACAGGATAATATTCGCCATAGCCAATGGTAAGAAAGGTAATGGCGCTGTAATAAAACGCCTTAGCCACTTCGTTAAGATTGGCAAGCACCTCGCCCCCACCGGTGTCTATATACGTGTCGGCCACAAGTGGCATAACGAGGTATATCAGGCTAAAAAGCGTATAAACCACGCCTACCGAAAACAGCACGCGCAACGGCTCGGTAGCATACAAACCAACTTTATCAAAGAGTAACCATTTGAAAAACGCGGTTGGATAAGCCCAAATTCCGTTCGACTTCTTTCTAGCCAAGGCATATTCTAAGTCAGACTTGAGCTCCATGCGTTTGTACCAAATGTATGCCTTGTCTTCGTCAGCATAGCGGCCAGTGCTGTTATAGGTTTCTTTGAGCACTAAAAACTGCTCGCTTTTTTGCCGTAGGGTAGTATCTGTTTGCGATAAAATAAGGTCGCGAACTTGATTTAATCGCCAATCAATGTATAGCTGACCAAGGTTGCGCATACCGCTAAAATTCATTTGGTCAATTTCTACTTTGCATTTTTCGTTGGGCATTAAATCGATTATGTCGCGAACAATGGTGTATCGCAGATCTATCAGCGAAACTTTAGTAACCCGCAGATCAACATGGTTATTGAGCTGGCATAGCTGAAAGCTGAGGCTATTGGCTGTGGCTTGAAAAAATGAGAGGCTCCCAGAACCAAACTCTGCATTGTCAAACACAAAATCGCTGGTAGAAGAAATTTGATCGAACAAAATTTTGCCTTGGCCAAAAATGCTGGATCTGAAAATGATTTTGTCGCCTTTGAATTCGCTTTCAGAGAAATCGATCAATCCATCGCCAAAACTGGCACGTTTGAAGTCAACCTTTGCTTCGCCAAAGTCTACCCGCTTAAAACTGACCTCGCCACCACCAAATCGCGCTTTATCAAACGTTAGGTTTCCCTTTCCAAATCGAGAGTAATGAAAATCTACGCTTCCTTGCCCAAAATGTGCCGACTTAAAACTGACTCGACTATTGCCAAATTGTGCGCTCACAAATAGAATATCGCCCATTTTGAAGAAAACATGATCAAAACTTACCGATTTTGAGCTGTAAATTGAATATTGAAATTTGGCTAAACCTGCGCCAAATTTTGAATGATCGAATAAAGTATTGACAGCTGCAAATTCAGTGTGATAGAAAGAAATAGGGCAATCGCCAAAAATGGAAGATTGAAAATTAGTTTCGCTGCCCTCGAACTTAACAAATGAAAAATCTACCTCGTTTAGCGAGTCAAAAAAAGCACCATTTGCCTTAAAATTTTGAAGGCACACGATATGATCTTTTGGCAAATTTCGCAAGTCTCGGTAGGCACTCATCGAAAAATCCTTCACATAAGTGTAGCTCAAATCAAGCGGTTGACCTTGATCAATCATGTCATACACTTCGCTTGCTTGACGCACGCCCATCAGTCGATGTTCGCGGTGTTGCCCATGCGGATCTCGCTGAACAACTTCTACGCATTGGCTAAAACCTTCAAGAGTTTCGGAAGAAGGAGTAACGGTAATTTCTGCATGCATGGATTGACAGGGTTAAGCATCGGCTAAAATGCAAATTTTAGCGCAGCTAGCAGATAATGCTTTTGCTGCCTATTGCTTGCAGGCTAGCAGGTGGCG